>CALCEK010000222.1 GCA_937900125.1 uncultured Treponema sp.
TCGTGCGGAAATCCGGGGCTAGCTTTCCGATGAGCCACATTATCTCAAGGTTTACCCTGCACTCACGGGCGATTTGCCTTGACGAGCGAATCCTGTAATAATAGCTGTATATGTAAAGTCTCATTAAGTCGCGGGGGTTGTATCCTGGCCTGCCTTCTGATTTTGGAGTATCACGGTTAAATTCTAAAGCTTTAAAATCTAAGCTTTCAACAAATGCGTCAAACAGTCTTACAGGACTTTCGTCCTCTACATACTCATCTAAACTTTCCGGAAAAAGCAGGTTCTGCTTTCTGTTTTCACCTTCTATGTATCCCATATGGGAATTTTACCATTTTATTTGAACGCTGTAAATTCCTGAGTTTTTAGACAATCTCCCCCGTATTTTACTGATTGACGTTTTTTTTCTTTTGGAGTAGGATTTTTTTAGCTTGAGAAAAGCTAATAAACTCTCTCCGATGCTAGGAAAACCTAGCACCCGAAATGCAAATTAGCGTTGCTTGTTTGTGTTTCGGTTTTTTTGTTTTAGGAGAAGTTTTTAGAGGCGGCGACCGTGGAAATGCGGATTTTGTTTTTGTAAGAGCCTTATATTTTTCAGTACAAATGCGGTGTTTTTAAAGCTGGGCGACGCCCAAACCCACATAAAACAAAATTTGCCTTTTATTCTTAAATTTGTTATTTTTTTTATGTGGAACAAAAAGTTCGCTTGCGCATAAAAAAATTTGACATTTTGATTTTTGCCATTGCACTAGGAATTACTACGTTGTCATTTTTTCCGCTTATTAATAGAAGAAAATCGACCGCTGTCCTCGTGATAACAAGCGGCTCGGACGAGTATCGTTACCCGCTTTCTGCCGACAAAACAATCGAAATTGACGGGGCAATCGGAAAATCCACTATACAAATTCAGGGTGGATTTGCATTTTTTGCTGATTCCGACTGCCCAAACAAAATTTGCGTTCAAAGCGGAAAAATCAGCCAAGATGGGCAATGGGCTGCTTGCCTTCCAAATGATGTTTTTTTAAGGATTGAAGGCGGAAATTCTGACAAAATCGACGGACTTTCATACTAGGTGGAGGTATAATGACTAAGAAAAAAGCTAGTATTTCTTACAAATGCAAAATTTGCGGCTACACGCAGCCTGGTTGGTTAGGACGCTGCCCCTCCTGTGGCGAATGGAACAGCCTTGAAGAGCAAATTCTTGATTCTAATGCGGCAAGTCCGCTCAAAGATGTAAACGGAAACGTTACAAAAGTAAAACCTGTCCCGCTTGCAAGCGTAACTGTGCAAAAAGAAGACCGAATTTCCACTGGCAACAAAGAATTTAACCGAGTTTTAGGCGGAAATGCGCATTGTATGGGTGCAACAAAACGAAGTGCGATTCTAATTGGTGGCGAGCCTGGAATTGGGAAATCGACGCTTTTGATTCAAACGGCTGCGCAAGTTCTAAAGCAAAAAGAAAAAGTTCTGTACGTTTCGGGCGAAGAATCCGCTTCGCAAATAAAAGGGCGAGCGTTGCGCCTAAAATTGAACACCGATGCAATTGAAATTTTATGTACGCTTAGGCTTGAGGACATTCTTGACGCACTTGACTCTATAAAACCGACCGTTGTGATTATCGATTCGATTCAAACTGTTTATTCTGCGGAAATGGGGCTTGTTCCTGGAACTGTAAATCAGCTTAAATATTGCGCAAATGAACTAATTGCTTGGGTAAAAGAGCGCGATTCTGTACTTTTTATGACCGCTCACATTACAAAAGATGGAAATATCGCGGGACCGAAAAGCCTTGAACACATGGTTGACACAGTTATTTCTTTTGAGCGGAATAATGACGAAGTGCGATTTTTGCGGGCTTTAAAAAATCGATTTGGTTCTGTGGACGAGTTGGGCATTTTTATGATGGAAAGCGAAGGACTAAAAGCGGTGCAAGACCCAAGCTCCCTGTTTTTAACGCGGCGGGGCGGAAAAACACCTGCGGGAATTGCCTACGTTTGCGTTTTTGAAGGAAGTCGATGTTTTGCCGTTGAAATCCAAGCCTTGACCGTTCCTGCAAAAGCTGCGGTAAATCGCGTGTATTCGGACAAAATTGACAGTGCGCGGGTAAGCCGAGTGGCAGCGGTTCTTGAAAAACGAGCGGGAATTAAACTAAGCGAACAAGATATTTATATAAATGTAGCGGGCGGAATGCGCTTAACAGAAAGTGCCATTGACGCTTCTCTTGCAGCAGCACTTTATTCCGCGCGAACAGATGTTCCGCTTGAGGAAAACACCATAATTCTTGGCGAATTGAGTTTAGCGGGAGAAATCCGTCCCGTTACAAAATTAAAGCAACGGGTAAAAACAGCTCGTGACCTGGGATTTACAAATATAATCGCACCAGAAAAAGATGAAAAAGGCTCTTCGGTAACGAGCGTTTCAAATGTAAAAGATTTGGTAAAAGCAATCTTTAAAAGCTAAATTTGAATTGTATAGCCCCCGATAAATTCTTTTTGTGGAGAAAGCGCATTTCCCCATTCACGATTCGGCAATTCGCCTGAAAAAGTTGCCCTATCAGTTCTGCCGTACCATGGTTCAATGCAGACAAATTGGGCATTTTTCTTTGCGGGACTCCAAATTCCTAGAACGGGAGCTTTAAAATCGACTTGTAAATACGAAATTTTGTTTTTGTCTAAGATTTGTACGCTGTGAATTTGATTGTTTTCCAAAATGATTGCATCTTTATCAAACAATTCTGAAGATAAACTTAAAACAGAATCTTCAAGCGGTAAAGAGCACTTTTCTTCCGAAAGAAGTCCCTCGCTATTTAGCACACTCCAGACAAGTGGGGTGTGAGAATCAAAACGCAAAAAGTTTTCATTTAAATTGCAAAGGAACGCTGGATGCCCTCCAAGAGAAAAATACATTGTTTTGTCGTCCAAATTTTTTACACTCCAGTCAACACAAACTTTGTTTTCCAAAAGAGTGTATTTCACTTCAAGGCGAAACTTAAAAGGATACACATTAAGTGTATTTTCAGAATACTGCAAACGGAACGCCAAAGTATTTTCTGTTTTTTCGGCAAGTTCAAACATTTTATCGCGAGCAAATCCGTGTTGCCCTAACGTATATTTTCTTCCATTATATAGTGAATTTTTATCCTTATAATTTCCAACGAGCGGGAACAAAACAGGAGCTGAACGCCCCCAATATTTTGAATCAGCGTACCACAAATATTCATTTTCGCCATTTGAAGTACAAAGGGATTTTAACTCGGCTCCAAATGCCGAAACCGCAATGGCGATATTTTTATTTTTTAGCGTAAAAAGCTTTAAAAGTGCGGGTTTTATGTGGCAATACCCCGTTGGATTTTTTTCTAAGTATTTTTGGTGAGATTCTTCTGCGGGACAAAAATGGAGCAATTTTTCTACTTCCACCGCAAGTTCCGCATTTCGCCTAGAACTTTCCGCTTTTATTGCAAAAAAAATGTCGGAAATGTCAGATTCGTTTTCGTAATAAATGCCTGTTCTGTATTGAATGCCAGAATCTTCTCCCTGTTTGTTTACAGAAAGCGGGTCAATCGAAAGAAAATAATAGCGCAAAAGCAATTTTGTGGGGAGTTTTTCCTCATCGTAGACAACTTTCACAGTTTCGGCGTGTCCCGTATTTTTGATTTCTTCATACCGAACAGAATCTTTGTTTCCATTTGCAAAACCGACTTGCGTTTCTTTTACACCATCAAATTGGTCAAAAAACTTTTGCGCTCCCCAAAAACAGCCGCCCGCCAAATAAATTGTTTTCATAAATTAAGTATAAGGGCAAAGCTGATTTTTGTGAAGTCGATTTTTTGCGCATTAAAATGGGAGTAACGCAATTATTTTGTCAAAGAACGAACTTATAATTCGCACAAAAGACGCACCCGCAACAAAAGTTCCGACAGAACTTCCAACTGAAGACAAAAAGAACACCAGTAAAACGCGCAAGATTCTGTTTTTGTAAAATCCCTTAACAGAAAGTGCGTCTTCGCTCATTTTTTCCATATCTTGAACTTTTGGTTTGCAAAGTAATGCTTGCACAATTCCAGAAACAATTCCAATTCCAATAAATGGGCAAAGGGAAGTAAATGGTGCTCCCAAAAGAGAAACCAAAATTGTAAGTGGGTGTCCACAGGCTAAAATTGTGCCTAATGCGGCAAGAACGCCATTCCACAAAAACCAAGAACCCAACATTTGCTTTCCAGCTTGAACTCCGCCATAAACAAATCCCGCAATAATCAGCAAAACAATCAAAACGGGAATCGTCCAAGAGGCAATTTTACCACCAAGCGTTTTTTTGGGAACTTCAGAAATATCGGAGCAATCCGTGCTTTCACTTCCTGTGGCAAGCCGAACTAAATGCGCTTTTACGCCATTAAGATGCCCCGCACCCAAAACGCACAATATGTTATTTCCCGAACATTTCCAAATATTGCAAGCAAGATAGCGGTCGCGCTCGTCAATTAAAACTTCCTTAACTTTTGGTAAATAATCGGAAAGTTCGTCCATCATGCTATCCATTTCGCTTTTTTGTTTGAGCTGTTCGATTTTTTCGGGCGAAACTTCTTCTTTGCTAAAAGCACTTGCTAAAAGAGAAGCTAAAAGTTTGCATTTTCCCCAAAATGAATTTTTTGCCCAAGCTCTTTGAAGCGTTACTGAAATAGGGCGGTCAACCATGACAGTTGGAATATTTTTTTCTTGAGCGGTGTTCAATGCGCAAAGAAGCTCATCGCCTGGTTTTACACCCGCAGGATTTCCCATTCGTTTTTGGTATGACGCAAGAACTGTATTTGCCAACAACAAAAATCCTTGTTTGGAGCGCAAAACTTTTACAATGTCCATCTTTTGCCATGAGGAATTGTCCGAAATCGATTCCCGCCTTTTGTCATCAAGTTCGATTGCAACGGAATCGGGCGAAAGATTTTCTATTGCATTTTTGACTTCTTCAATGCTTGCGGCAGAAACGTGAGCTGTTCCAACAAGCGTTATTGTCCTATTGTTAAGATGTAAAGTTTCAGTTGACATTTACTTTTCCAACGCTCCATTCAGCAATGCGGTATTCAAAAAACATAGGACTGTTCATTGCAACAACTTTTGTAAAATATTCGCGTGAAGCTTCACTTCCGCCAATCATATCATACAAAAGTCCAAGATAAAAATACATTTTTCCCTGCTGATTGCGACTAGAAAGATGACTAATTTTTTGCGGAAGCGGCATTTCTCCCGCCAAATCATGATAAACGCGCAACATTGCATAATCAATGCTTGAACGGTCAAGTTTGCGCAAAACACTGTCGCTAAAACTTTTAGCCATTGCGCTATTTCCTTCCATATAATAGCAATACGTTATCATCAGCGGGTAAGAAATATTGTTTGCGTTGTAACTAAAGCATTTTTGAAAAGCTTCTCGCGCAGTTTTCCATTTTTTTTCGTGAATCGCCAAAACACCTATACTTTCGTATGCGTAATAATATTCGGGCTTTAACTTTACAACCATATTGTAATCGCGAAGCGCATCAGAAAAACGGTCTTGTTCATCTAAAAGCCCCGCACGATACGCATAAGCCAAAAAATAATCAGGTTGAATTTGAATCGCCTTTGTCCAAGCTTTTTCGGCCTCTGCGTAATGACCTAAATCACGTTCGTACATTCCATAATCCATAACGTAATCGTAATTATCTGGCTCTAGCGCGATTGCCTTTTTTATGTAATCAGAGGCAACTTTAAACTCGTTGTCAGCGGCGGCAAGTTTTCCAAGATAAGAATAAGCGGGTGCGTAATAAGGGTCATCTTTTAAGATTTGTTTAAATGTTGAAGTTGCCCGTTTGTCGTCTTCAAGATAATAAGAAGTTTGTCCCACGCCAAAAAGCGCGTCTTGATTTTTCGGTTCGCGAACTAATGCCTTTTGATAATATTGTCGGGATTGTTTGTAATTTTTCTTTGAAAAAGCATCTTCGGCGAGTGCGATGTTTGCCGCAGGATTGTAAGCGTCAAGCCCGAGCAAAACTTTTAATTGCTTATTGCGTTCGGCGGTGTTTCCCTGAGCTTTTGCGATTGTTGCGGCAAGTTCAATAACATCAGTGTTTTCAGGCTCGCGGGTCAATAAATTATTGCAAATTGTTTTTGCCGAATTATACTCAGTTGCGCTAACTAAAAGGGCGGCCTTTAAAAATTGCAAATCAAAATCATCTGATTCCTCTTGTGGAATCGAATCAAAAAGCGAAAGCGCGTCTTGTATTGTTCCATTTTCAAGAGCTTCTTGCAAAGAATAGATAAATCTTTCTTTTGAAAAACCTTCTTGCACACTTTGCGCATCTGTTTCCTGCACAACGCCAATGTTTGCGGAATCTTCAAGCACATTGCGACCGCCAATTCCCACCGACGCAGAAAACAGGCTTGCGTTTACAAAAATCGCGCCAAAAACGCACACAAAACTTTTATTCACCATATTTAACTTCATATTCCTCCCTATAAATTCGGAATCTTTATGACTGATTTGAAGAGCCTAAACACAATTCTCCAGCATTTTCCATAAGCGAAGAAAGCTCTTCTTCATTATCGGCAACAAGATAAGAAGCAAAATACAAGGCTACAACCGATTCCGTTGTAAGATTTGCCATTGGAACTGCTCCTTGCCGCCAAATTTGCGCACTCGTTGTGTATTGCGAAAAATCTACGCCGCAAGCTTGTTGTGAAGTACAGTAAAAATGCTTACCCTTGCGACTTCCTTCTACAAGCAAATGCCTAATTGAATAGTCGCTGTTGCGCATATTTGCTGTTCCCGAAGCGTAAAATTCAACAATTACAGTTTTTGCCCCGCCTTCTCCATTTATAAATCGCTCGATTCTGTGAGTTGGAAGTCCTGGATAAAGGCGCAAAACAGAAAGTTCCTTTGCCGCTTCATTTAAAAGGCTTCCCATAACTTCACTTTCTGGAGCTGAAACGGACAAAAATGCAGAAGATACGCCCCCTCGGTACGAAAAAACCTCATTTTCAAGATTCCAGTTTGAAAATCCTGCCACATTTGGCGCAAAAAATTTTAAATTGAGCGGAGAAAGTATTTTGTTTCCGTACACCACAAAAACTCCGCGTTTTTTTTCGCGGGCAAGTCTAAGGGCTGCGTTTAAATTTTCCGCTGCTTCTGTATTTTCTTGTGGAATTGAAGATGACGCTGTTAAAACAATTGGAACATCCGCTCCGCCAAAAAGCCAAAACAACAGTGCTGCTGTATAAGACAACGTATCTGTGCCGTGGGTTACAACAATTCCATTTGCAATTCCACTTTCAATGCAAAGTGCGATTTTAGAAATCAGTTTTGCCCAATCGGAAGGTTCTGTTTCTTCGCTCAACATATCGCTTACACTTTCAAGCAAAATGGGAAATTGTTTGTTTTGCTCATCAAGCAACAGTTTTATTGAACTAGCATTTCCTGCCGCAATAGTTCCATCGCTAATTTTCCGCGCAGTAATTGCCCCGCCCATTGTAAGCACATAAACAACGCTAACGGCAAGCCTTTTTTTTATCAGCGTTTTACAAGAAAGCGGGTCAGCGCGACCAGCACTTTCTTTCATAACACAACCTGTCAAATACTCAAGCGGTGCCATATCTCCCTGCTGAATAAGAGAAACACTTTTTGGGTTTTCGCGCAAAACTTTTTCAATAAAAGGCAAAAGTTCCGCCTCGCTAGAAAGCAAAGTTAGCCCGAACGAAAGTTCCTCTGGGGATTTTCCCGTTTCCATTGAAGAAAGCATTAAATTCTTTGCCATTCCGCTGTGGATTTTCCCTTCGGAAAGCATAAGCATAATTTGCGCAAAAAATTTTGGTGTGAGCGGACACAATTTTATTGACATTTCCTTTTTGTTCAAAAGCCTGGTCAATTCCCCCGCCATCCAATGTGCCGAAAGCAATGCGGGAGCTCCGCACACAACCGTTTCTTCAAAATAGTCAGCACGGTCTTTTTGTCCACAAATAAATTGAGAGCGCAAGCGAGAAAGCGAATATTGTTCGTGCAACCTTTTTCTACGCTCGGCGGGAAGTTCAATTTGAATTTCGTTCTTCCCTGAATGAGAAGCGATTTCTACAGAAATTCCCGAAACTTGTTCAAATTGTTTTTTTTGCGGAGTCATTTCTCGCTTTTGCCAACTTTGCGTGGTGTTTTTTTCGGCAATCCACAAACGACTTTCGCTTACAAGATTTCCGCCAGAGCTTAAAATTTCTTCTTGCCTAGAAAGTTCCGAATTGATTGCTTTTCGCACAAAATTAAACGAGTTCAAATTCCTGAGTTTTACAATGTAGTCGGGCTTTTTTGGATATTCAGCGAGCGAAACATAGGCGTTACACCGAATCGCACTTTCGCCACTGTCGCCAGAGAGCAAATTGAGGTATACTATAAGAGTGTATAGCTCCTGCAAAAAAATTTCCGCTTCCTCGCCCAACTCAAACACCGCGCTTGTTTTAATTCGCATTGATGGGCAACCCGCAAAAGTCCAATCCATTCGGGCTTTTCCGTTTGTCCGCGTAAGATGCCCGCAATCTTCTTCAATTCGCACTTCTTCTATGGTGATTCTTTTTGCCCGCTGGTGAAAAAAGATTTCAAGACTTCCGCCAGAAGCAACTTTTGCCGAATAGCCAGTAAAATTTCTGTCATCGGGAGGTTCTAGCATTTTTGCGGTGAGTTTTTCCAATTCCGCATTTTCTACCATTCCGCCACCAAGCGAATGAACGAGCGAAGAAACTTTGTGTAAAACAGCAGGTTGCACCGCTGCCGAAATAACGCGCTCCCCTTGCCGCTTGATTATAAAAACTCCAGGGACGGAAGAAAGCAAAACGCGAATCTCTAAGTAAACAAAAGATTGGTACACGGCAACCTCTGCAAATTAAATTTGTAACACTCAAAAAAATACAAGTAAGAGTCAAAAAAACTTGCAAAATTATATCGTTTTTTACAATTTTATGATATAATGTTTTATAGGAAAATTTCTAAAATTTTGTTTTAGAATTAAAGGAATCTCTAAAAAGACGCTTTTGTGGATTTCTAAAGATGCCCTTATTTCCGCAAGAAGAAAAAGTTCTGAGTTTTTGCAAGGTGTTAGCCTGAAAAACTCGCAAAGCTTATGAGGAAACATAGGCTTCCGAATAGGTTTTATGTATTTTACGGGGAGCGAACGTGAATAAAAAAGATTTTCCAAAAATCCACTTTTACGACCAAGATTTTGTTGATATTTATGATAAAACGTGGAATTGGCTGACAGATTTCTGGATTGACCCTGCAACTGGCGAATCTTCCTCTGATGGATTTTTTATGTATCCGCAAAACGGACTTTACATTCTTGACCAAGCGGAAGCAATTTTTTCATCATTTTTTTTGGTGTATTCAAATAGAAATTATCCCGCAAACAAAAACATTGATTATTTTTATTCAAAACAAGAAGAAAATGGCGCAATAAGATGGAAATATAATGCGCGTACAAACGAAGCTTTGTTCACCCCAGAAAATCCAGAAGGCGTTGGTTTACCACTTTTTGCCTGGGCGGAATTTAATCTTTACCATAAAGGCGCAAATAAGCGGCGCATAAAAGAAGTCATTCCGATTTTACAAAAATATATGAAGTGGATTGAAAATACCTTTAAAAAAGAAAATGGTTTGTATTCAGTTCCGTTTCAGGCTTCTATGATGTTTAACGCTCCGCGCGAAAACACTTTTTACCCAGTGGATTTTAACTGTTGCATGGCAATCAATGCCGCTCACATGAGTGCATTAGGCGACATTTTAAACGATAAAGATTTGAGTTTTCAGTACAAAAAAATGTATTTTAGCTTAAAAACAAGAATCAACAGTTTAATGTGGGACAACGAAAGTGGATTCTATTACGATTTAGACCAAAACGAGCAACGTTTGTCCGCAAAGACTATCGCTGGTTTTTGGCCACTTTTGGCTGAACTCCCCAATGCCGACCGCGCTGAAATTTTAATTTCGCACTTAAACAACCCAAATACATTTGGAACAGACCATCCATTTCCATCGTTGAGTAAAGATCATCCGCTTTTTAGTGAAAATGGCGAAGGCTACCACGGCTCGGTTTTTCCGCCACTCAATTTTATGATTATCAAAGGGCTTGAAAAATATCAGAATTACGGATTTGCGCGGGAATGTGCAATTCGGCATTTGTACTACATTTTAGAAGGCTTAAGTCCGCTCGATTCAAAACAAAAAGGCGACTTGTACGAAGCATATCTTCCGTCAAAAGAAGGTCCCGCTCGCCTAGAAGGTATGGAAGATTTTCCGCGAAAGCGTTTTGTGCATTTTATAGGACTTTCAACAATCGCGCTGATGATAGAAAATGTCATAGGATTGAGCATAAGTTTGCCCCGCAAAACTGTTGACTGGGTTATTCCGAATTTGGAAATTATGGGCATAGAAAAACTTTCTCTAAAGCGGAATCTTATAACCATTTTGAGTAGCAAAAGCACTCGTGGCTGGGAAGTTCAAATGGAAAGCGAAAAACTTTATTACTTTACAATAAACATTCTTGACCAAAAGAAAAAAACGCTCCCCATTCCCTCTGGCAAATGCTCAATGCTCATTGATAAACTATAAAACGCTTTTTGAGAAGGGCTACCCGAAAAGAATCTATGGATTTTAGGGAAGAGGTTAAAAAGTGAGTTCTCCACAGGCTGCAATAGAAATTGGTTCTACGGGGATTCGGCTGATTGTGGCTGAAATGCACGAAGACGTTGCAAGTCAAGCGTATTACGTCATTCTTGACCATAGCGAACTTCCCGTCCCGCTTGGGCGCGATGTGTTTACAACTGGAATCATTAGTCGCGACACAATGCTTTTGTGCATAAAAATTCTGCGCCGTTTTAGCGAACAAATTGCTTCTTGGCAGTTAAGTCCAAGCCAAACGATGGTTCTTGCCACAAGTGCCGTGCGCGAAGCGGGAAATCGTGACCCATTTGTAGACAGAATCAGGGTAAAAACAGGATTTTTTGTTCACGTTATAGACGGAATTGAAGAAAACAGGCTTATGTACATTGCCGTAAGCTCTAGTTTGCGCAAGGCACAAATTGATTCAAGCAAAGAAGATTCCGTGATTCTTGAAATTGCAGGCGGCGCAACAGAAATGATTCTTATGCACAAAGGGCAAATGTCAGGGGCGCACAGTCTTAGGCTCGGAACGGTGATTATTGAACAGCAACTGCGACAAATTGACGGAACGCTCGAAGATGTTCGTAAGTATATAGAAGAATTTGTTCAAAATATGGAAACAAGCTTAAATCGAGAAATAAAACTCCCGAATGTTGAACAATTTATTGCGGTTGGCGGCGATATGAAAATTGCGGCTATGCAATGCGGAAAACAAATTTCACCAGTTTTGTGGAGCATAACTCGGGACGATTTTGAATCTTTTGTTGAAAAAGTTTTGCACTATCCGCAGGCAATCGTTGCCGACAAATTTAAACTCAATTACACAGATTCTCAAACGTTCCAAATTTCACTGATTGCCTACAGACAATTTTTGTCTTTTACAAAAGCAACTTCTGTTTTAGTTCCAACAACATCGCTTAGGGAAGGTTTGTTGCTCAGGGATTTAGCACTCCGTGCAGCACTTCGTACAGCACTGCGTACAAACAGTGGCACGGCGCAAGAAGGAAATTCTTTGCAACAGGAATTTAATGCGCAAATTTTAGCAAGTGCAAATGCGCTACTATACAAATATCAAGGTGATGTTAAACACGCAGAATGGGTGCGCTCTTCAAGTTTAAAAATTTACGATGCAATGAGCGAAGAATTAGGGCTTACCGACCACATTCGGCTTTTGTTAGAAGTAAGCGCGATTTTGCATGACATTGGAATGTTCATTCAAGCAAAAAATCACGCGCAACATAGCAAATACATAATTCAAAATAGCGAAATTTTTGGACTCAGCCTAGAAGATTTAGACATTGTTGCGCTAATTGCCTTGCATCACAACGGAAAAAGCGTTTTGCTTGAGGATAAAGAGTTTAAATTGCTTCCGCGCACAAGCCGTATGGCAATTTTAAAGTTGTGCGCCATTTTGCGAGTGGCAGACGCGCTCGACCACAGCCACAGGCAACACATAAAAGATTTTTCGGTAAGCCTAACTAGCGACACGCTTACGCTAAAAGTGCAGGGGAAAACGCATTTTAGGCGGGAAAAACAGGCACTCAAAGAAAAAGGCGACTTGTTTGAAAGCGTTTTTGGCTATAAAATAGTGATTTTGTAATTAGACGATAAATTTTTATGGAAACAAAATACATTTTTTTGAATCGAGAATTAAGTTGGCTTGAATTTAATATGAGGGTTTTGCTTGAAGCCGTTAGAGATGACGTGCCTTTAATGGAGCGGCTTAATTTTATAGCAAGAGTTGCCAGCAATTTTGACGAATTTTTCCAAGTGCGTGTAGCGGCAATTAAAAGCCAAGGAAACACTGAATTACTCACAAAAATCGCTGAACGCGCCCATCAGATTTCACTTTTAGCAAGCAAAACTTTACATTCAGATATTTTACCCGAATTTGAAAAACGCGGAATTTCTTACATTCCAAAGCAAAACTTTACGAGCGAACAAAGCCAAGAAGCCTTGCGATTTTTTCATTCCGAGCTTTTTCCGCTTTTAACGCCACTTAGAGTTGACGAATTTAATTTTCCGCGCACAGAAAACGGAAGAATTTACGCTTCTTTTTTGCTAAAAAGCGTAGAAGGCACCGCGATTGCCGAAAATCCCTTTGTAAGTATGCCAAAAGCGAACACGCAAATTGCCATTGTTCCCGTTCCTGATTCTTTTGCAACGGCATTTTTCTTTAGCGGACAAAATAACGCGCGACAATTTACCTTAATTGAGGACATTCTTTTGAGCGGGGCTGCCGAATTGTTTCCAGGTTATTCGATAAAAGAAGAATTGGTGTTCAAGGTTGACCGCGACGCTGATTTTTCTGTAGATGAATCTAGCGGGGAAAATTTCATTCAGGCGATGGAAGATGTTTTAAGCAAACGACAAATTTCTGGCGCAATCCGAATGGTTTGTTCGGGGAGCGGAATCCAATTAAAAAAAATCATTTCGGAACGACTTTCTTTGGACGAACAGGCAATTTATCCCGTTGGACCAGTTTTAAACACCTCTTCCCTTGTAAAAACAATCGATTCTGAATGTGAAGCACAAGATCGCTATACAGAATTCAAGCACTTTTTCCCAGTGGAGCTTCCAAAAGAGGGCGACTATTGGTCAATTTTGCGACAAAAAGATGTTTTGCTCCATACACCGTATCAAAGTTTTGAACCAGTAATTTCGTTTTTTCAAACGGCGGCGCAAGACCCAGCAGTTTTGGCGATAAAAACAACGCTTTACCGCCCAGGCAGTCGCAAAAATCCCATAATGCAAGCCCTAAAAGCTGCGGCTCACAACGGAAAACAGGTTACGGCGATTGTTGAATTAAAAGCGCGCTTTGACGAAGAACACAATATTTCTTGGGCAGAAGAATTAGAAAAAGCGGGTGTGATTGTTGTTTACGGAATTGTGGGCTACAAAATTCACGCCAAAATTTGCCTTGTTGTGCGGCGCGAAGATGACGGCATAAATCGCTACATTCATTTGAGTACTGGGAATTATAACACCACAACGACTCGGCAATATCAAGATTTTTCGCTTTTAACTTCTGATTCGAATCTTGCAAACGCTGCAACCTTTTTCTTTAATCTGATTACGGGCTATAGCGCGTTTTATCCACAGCAAAATTCTAGCCTTTACATTGCGCCACTCACTCTAAAAAAACGCCTTATTGATATGATTGAGCGTGAACGCTTGCACAGCGAGCAGGGGCTTCCTGCGTTGATTATTGCAAAAATGAATAGCCTTTGCCACAAAGAAATTATTGCGGAGTTATACAAAGCCTCTTGTGCGGGTGTGCGCATTTTGCTAAACGTTCGTGGCATTTGCACTCTTGTTCCTGGTGTAAAAGGAATGAGTGAAAACATTACAGTTGTTAGCGTTGTTGACCGCTATCTTGAACATAGCCGTGTTTGTTACTTTCTAAATGGAGAAAATGAAGAATTATACCTTAGTAGTGCCGATTGGATGGAAAGAAATCTTGACCGCCGCGTAGAATTGCTTTTTCCCATAAAAGACCGAAGTATTTTTCTTGAATTAAAAGATATGCTAAAACGCTATTTTAAGGATAACACCCACAGTCATATTTTACAAAGCGATGGCACATGGAAGCGAAACTTTCCCGAAGAAAACTCAAAACCCCACAGAGTTCAAGAAGAATTCTACAAAAAATACAAACGCCAAAACGATGCCCAAAAATCTCTCCCCACCCAAGTTTTTGAAGTCCGCCGAAAAGGCTAACAACATTTCTTTGCCCATCATTCCAAGGGTGCCCCCGAAGAATCTATGCAATCTTTTACAAACACTAGATGTTTCGCTGGCAACGCGCGGCAAAGCCTATGGCTCAGCATGACCGCTTTCTATACAAAACAAAAGCGGGCTTTTTGCACTCGGAAAACTTGACGGCTAACTTCTCCATTCAGCGTGACATACTAGACAGACGCTAAAAACTTATCGTGCATTTTATTGGCAAATGGTCAGAATAGCCCTTTCCGTTCCAGATTGTGTATTTTTCTGGAACAAGAGTTTCTGAGTTGCTCCACTCGCCATTGGTACATGGTAAAAATTCTAAAACAGAAACTTTGCTTCCTACAAAAAAATGGTCTAATCGCGACCATTGTTCATTAAAATAGTACGAACCAGGCTGAATAAGGCAAAGAGAATCATCATACCAAGGACAAAAAACTTCAAAGTCAGAACCATCAATTTGCCGTAATTCAACAAAGCCGTTTTTACTTTCTTTAAAATTCCTTAAATCACGATTAAAATCCCCGCAAGCAATAATGGATTTTCCGCGTTGTTCTAGTAGACTCATTTGGCGCGAAAGGACATCCTCTTGCAAAAGTCGCCATTTTTCAGAAGCAGATTCGCCACCGCTCATACTTTTCCAGTGATTTACAAACAAAACCAACTCTGAACCATTTTTTTCTATACTAACTTGAATAAGCGGGCGCATTCGTGGCATTGCGCTAACAGATAATGCGTGAATTGTCATATTTGAAAGCGGATAGCGCGAAATTACCCCGCACCCTATAGAGCTTCCCGCATCTTTTGCAAAACAAGCGTATTGGTAAAGCTTTTTGGAATCCCATTCGCCAGATAAAAAGTTTGAAATATCATACAAAACGTTTTCATTTTCAAGTTCTTCCATAACAACAACATCTGCGTCAATGGTTTTGAGCGTGTCTG
>CALCEK010000223.1 GCA_937900125.1 uncultured Treponema sp.
TACGGTTTGTGCGGGGGCGGATTTTTTACACGGCAGCAGAACTGTGTCCTTAAAATGAGGTACGGAACGGAGCTTTCAAAACATATTAGGTTTCTGGAAGAGTACCTTACGCAAGAAAAGAAAAACGAGGTCATTGAAAAGCCAAAGCTGTTTTCTGAGGAAGATGCCGATGACGCTTTTGTAGAAAATTACAAAAAAGATATGGACTCAAAACATTTTAAGTTCATCATTTCGCCTGAAAATCCAGAGGTCGATTGCAAAGCTCTTACCAAGACTCTCGTTAAGCGGCTTGAGAAAATCACAGGCTTTACGTTCTCCTGGCTTGCGGCGGTTCACACAAATACGAACCATCCTCATGCGCATCTCCTCATAAATGGTATTGACAAGAACGGCAAGAAAGTTGACTGCTTCCGTGGGAACATGCTCAAACATACGATAAGGGAAATGGCAAGGCAGATTTGCACGGAGATGAAAGGTGAGCGAACGGCGGAAGAAATTGAAGCAGCAAAAAGGAAACTTCCAGAAGCCAACAGATACTGCGCACTGGATAAAGAAATTGAGCATTACAGTTTTCTGCGTTCTTCTAATAACAATCCAGATTATCCCGTATCTGTCCGTTCGCAGAATGATGTGATGTACAAGAGGTTGTGCCATCTTGAAAAAATCGGGCTTGTAAAACGAGAAGAGAGCGAGACAAACATTTTCAATCTTGAGAAAGGCTGGAGCGAAAAACTTCACTCGGCAGGAAGATATTCTTCTTATCTAAAGGCAAGGAATGAGCTTCTTTTCACTCACGGAGTAGACTTAAAGATTTTCGGAAACGACAATGAGGCCGCCCGCGGAATAATCACAAAGTTGTACAAGATGAATTATGAGGAATCTTGGGACAATGCGGTAGTGGTAGAAAATAAGGAAAACGGAAAGGCATGGTTTGTTCCAGTTTACAATGAGCCAAATGACAAGCTGCTTGGTGCAGAGGTCAGTTGTTCTAAAAGTGATAAAGGCGGAAAGATGCGACCTGTATTTTCTGTTTCAAAATGGAATGTCATTGAGAAATAAGACAAAAAGTGTAAATAAATTGTATATATCCTATTTACAAATCAATTCAAATGTAATATAATGATTTCATCTTGAGTTTCCATAATCCCGCATAAGTGGAAAACAGATAAGCATTGCCGTAATGTTACGGCGATGAAATGTTTTAATGAGAGGGATTTGTGAAACAGAATAATGAATTTTTAAGAAAGAGGCCTGCCGAAAGAAACCGCAAGGTCTTGTTTGATTTATCCAACCTCATTCTTCCAGTTCTGATTGTCGTGATAGGTCTTGTCATTTCAACACAGACTTATGCGCGGCTCGTGGGCTATAACCCGAAGTATACTGACGCGCCATTTTTTGTGACAACAAAGAAATTTCTTTTTATTGATGAAGGCTATCCATTTTATAATCCTGGCTTGATATTGCTCATCGTAATGTCGAAAGGTCTTACCGACAACCTTATTCAGTCCGTCATTTTGCAGTCGCTTTTTCCGTTTCTTGTGAGCGCGGGGATTGCCGTAGTTTTCTTTTTTGTAGTAAGCGCGATAAGGGGCTATGGCATAAACAAGAACGACAACCTTTACGGAACTGCGCGGTGGGGCACGGAAAAAGACATAAAGAAGTTTGGGCTTTCGGAAAAGAGGGGCGTTGTCCTTGCGGAGTTCCAGAGGGCTGATGTACGGGCAAAAGTGAATCCGAAGAACACATCAATCCAGTTGTCATTGAAAAAACTTGCGCCTCTTATCTGCATTGCGGGAAACACGAACGTTCTGATGATTGCCCCGACACGGAGCGGAAAAGGCGTGGGAAGCGTCATACCAACAGCACTGAACTTTCCTTGGTCAATCATCTTCTTTGACCCGAAGGGAGAACTCTTCAACATAACATCAGGTTTTCGCTCAAAGTTCTCCATCGTCCTAAAATTCGCGCCAAAGAATCCTGACGGAAATACGGTGTGCTTTAATCCGTTAGAAGAAGTCCATCTTGATAACAGAATTGTAAGTGACGTAGACCTTGTAATCCAGAATCTGTTTGAGGAGGCGAAGGGCGGGGAAAATTCCAACAGCCAGTTTTTCAATGAGAACGCAAAGGATATGATTAAGACGACAATTCTTCATGTTCTTACCGCTGATAATCCTGAATACGCTGACAAGAAAAATCTTCCTGGTGTCTTTGAGATTATGTCCCTTGCCGCAAAACCAGATGAAGAGGAGCAGGATGAAGAGGAAACGGAAAAGTCAAATCCAGGCGACAAATTGTTTGGCGAGATGTTTGAGACACGGCACTTGTTAGAAGGAAAGGAAACTACTTGGCTACAGACTTTGATAGAGGCAGGAGCTGGGCGTATGCTCCAGATGAATCCAAAGGTAAGAAGCGATGTGTTCTCCACCGTATTTTCAAAGTTGCAGCTTTTCAGTGACCCGCTCATTGCACACGCAACAAGCCATTCTGATTTTAAGCTTGACGACTTTGTGACAAGCGATGCACCGATTTCACTTTACCTTGTAGTTCCGTTTGCGCATGTAGATGTCATCGCTCCAGTGTTCAAGCTGCTGATAAACTTTATGTTGCGCCGTTTCTCTGACGGTGAAACTTCTTATGGTGAAGTGAAGCTCAAAAACAGGCTTTTGTTCATGCTCGATGAGTTCCCCGTTCTCGGCAATTTTCCGTTCCTTGACCACTGCAAAACAATCTGTATTTATGCGCCAGGAAAGATTGAGGATGCAAAGGCGTTTACCGAAGCAATCGGAAAGGAAAGCGTTACAAAAGAAAGCATTTCTACAAGCGGAAGTCGCTATGCCGTTGCCTTAAATAGTTTGAATGCATCAAGTCAAGAGGTTGCGCGCGACCTGATGAATCCCGATGAGCTTATGCATCTTCCGCCAAGCGAGGCTCTGATTATGAATCAGGGAATGCCCGCATACATCGCAAAAAAAGTCGTTTACTACGATGACCCAAGGTTTAAGAACAAGGCATATTCCGTGCGGGATGAAAAAGACTGGCTGAGGTACAAGTGGTACTACAATCCGCTCTTCACGCTTCCGATTGGAAAGGACGGAATTACGATAGGCTATCCATCATTGAAGTTTACGATTTATAAAACTGAAAGCGGTGAAAAGAAGGCGTACAGATACCGTGACAGCGGAAACTGCAAGAAGGGCTGGATAATTCCTTTTACCAGAAAAAAGCGTTTAATGGAAACAGGATTTGAGCCGCTTAATGGAATGGGAAAACTTGAAAATGAGTTGAAGGCTCTTCCGTCAAATACGGGGAAAGTTGTCGGTAGGAAAAAAGAAGAGAGTGAGAAAAATAAAACGCAGGCTGACAAAACTTTGAACGAGAATGAAGATGAAAACTTCAACATAGTTAATTACCTTGAATCGTTTGCGGACATAGAGGAGATTTCTCCGTTTCAGGGCGAGATGATAGACGGTGAGCCACCTCCAACAACTGTTCCCCTTACGCCAGATATTTTTTCATCTGAGGCAAACTAAGACAAACAGGAGTTTTTATGAATTTGAATGTGAAAAAAGATGTTTATATTGCAGTGGAACAGAAAGAGAAAGTTGTGGATTTTCTCTCAAAGAAAACGGGAATGGAATGGTATATGTTCCGCCGTGCAGTGGAGATTACAAATGCAATAAAGCCATTTTTGATGGAAATGGTAAAAGGGTTTGACGAGGCGAAAATCTCATTTTCAAGCCATGAGGAATACAGAGACACCTGCGAGTATTGCATTCAGAGGTTCGGAAAAAAAGTAAGGCTCACTTTTTCCTTTACGGAGGAAGAGTTTGAACTTATGAAAGAAACTGCGGAAAGAAACCATTTTATAAACATGGTGGATTTTATAACTACAATTCTCTATGCGCTGATAATGCAGGGGAAGGCTTATGAAATATCCTTGGGGGAGTTCTCAAAGTTCTTTTTCAGCAAAGAGAAGCGTATGCAGCTTGTAATTCCATGTGAGATTATGGAAAAGCTGTATAGGAAACCTCTAAAAATTGCAATTTTTAGAGGTAACTTTGAAAATGCGATGTTCTAAGTCGTTGTATTTCAACGACTTAGAACTCGACGGCATCTCGAAAAAAAATTATCTAAAACGAGTTTTTCGAGATGCCCTATAAAACTGATTTTAAAAACAACCAACAGGCGTATTTTAGAAAAGCACTTTTCTGGCAGATATATTTTGGAAAGACTATGCCTATACGATATGAGGATGAGGATTATTTTAGGGTAACGCCACAGAAAACAGGCTGGTTTAAAACGCTTTTCCAATGTTCCGACATCATAAAAAACTATGCAAGGAACAAGAATCTTGGCAGTACAGAAAATATCGCAATTTTAAACACGCTGAATACGTATCTGGACCAGACTGTTGGGGAGGAAGAAGCAAAAGAGGCTGTCTTAAAAGAGGCGGTAAATGGCTAAGGAAAAAGATACATCTCTTTTAACCTATGAAACTCATGTAAGACTCACCGCAGAGATGAGAAAGCTGCTCTCCCAAAGAGCAAACGATGAAGGCATCTCGTCAAATGCGGTCATTCAGAAAGCCATTTCCCTATATCTTACAAAAGACACTATGGATGAAAGCCTTCTTGTTGCAAAGATGACCGATGTGCAGAGGCAGATTGCAAGGATAAAGCATGAGATTGATGTGAAGCAAAAACTTGACCTTGAGTGGTATCAGTATTTCTTTTTGTTTGCACCGCCGATTCCGAAGGACGAGGTAGGGCTTCGTATGCAGAAAGCAAACAAAGATGTTCAGGCTTTTTTGCAGAATTTCAAACGCAGGGTGACAAGCATTAAGCCACTCATAGAAACGATTTTCGGTGATATGCTCGAAGAAGAAGCTGGGGATGAAAAATAATGGAAAGCGTACCATTTTCAACATTTGCGGCGGACAGAGAAAAGAAGCTTAGGCTAAACAATAACTTCCTTTCTGACATTGCTTGCCTAAAAAAATATCTTGATGACCCGAAGGTTACTGACATTTTTGTAATCGGAACTGGAGAAATCATCATTAAGGTTTTTGCAAAAGGAAAAGTTTTTACTGGTGAAAAAATTCCGCCTACGAAGGTTCGTGGAATAATACTTAGCGCGGCAGCTCTGCTTGAGAAACAAATTGACCCTATAGGCGGCATTCCAAAACTGGAAGCGGTTATTCCGCCACCGTACAATGCCCGCATTACGGGACTGCTTCCTCCTTGGGTGGAAAATCCAGAGGTAACTTTCCGTAAGCCACCGAAAGAAATTTTTTCTCTCGAAAGTTATGTGGAAGCTGGGCGGATGACAAAAGAAGAATATGAACTTATCTGTTCTTACATCAAGGACAGAAAAAATATATTGATTGGAGGAGGTACGGGAAGCGGTAAATCAACGCTCACAAACGCAATCATTTTGAAAATGACGGAATATACGCCGAATGACAGGTTTTACATTGTCGAGGACGTTCCTGAGCTTCAGTGTAATGCTCACGACAAAACGATGATTTCCGTAAATCCAGTTCATGCAGCGGAAGCTGTACGGACTGCGCTCAGATGGACGCCAGACAGAATCATCTTCGGAGAAGTCCGCTATGGAGAGGTTGCAAATGAGCTTATAAAGGCATGGAATACAGGGCATACGGGAAATGTCACTACAATCCATGCGGACAGTTGTGCTTCCATGCTTATGCGCATGGAGGACTTGCTTAGGGAAGTCATTCCAGGTTCAATTCCGAAGTTGAGTAATACCATTCACCTATGCGTACACATGGCGGGTGGAAAGCAAGGTCCTCATGTAGATGAGGTATTGCCGACTGACGGAAGCGGAATGGATGACTTCATATCAATGTTAAAAGCCAACAAATTGGCGTAATTTAAAAGTTGTAAATGGGTGTGGA
>CALCEK010000224.1 GCA_937900125.1 uncultured Treponema sp.
GAAAAAATCCACGTTTTACAGCGTGTCTTTCTGGGGGGCGAGGCGGAAGAATCTATATTTTCTTTACAAAAAGAGAACTAGATTCTTTAGACAAATTGATTTTTCTGAGGGCTTTTTGTGTACTTTACAAAAGAAGAGCAAAGAGTTAAAATATTAGAATATGAAACCTGTGTTAATTAAAGATTTGCTCACTTCTGAGCCAGACGGGCGCGAAGTTACCGTTTGTGGCTGGGTTCGCACTAAGCGCGATTCAAAAAATGTGGTATTTATACAAGTGAATGACGGCAGTTGTTTTGCTTCAATTCAGCTCACTTTTGACAGGGCAAATCCAAATGGTGCAGATTCTAGTAATATAGAAGAAAATCTAAAAAAAATAACAACTGGGGTTTCCGTAAAAGCAATCGGTTCTTTGCGACCTTCGCCTGCGAGCGGTCAATCTGTTGAAGTAATCTTAAATCGTATTGAAGTTTTGGGTATTTGTCCGCCAGAAACGTATCCGCTCCAAAAGAAAAATATGAGCATGGAATATTTGCGCGAAAACGCACATCTTAGGGCGCGGACAAATACTTTTGGGGCAGTTTTTCGCCTCCGAAGCCAAATGGCGATTGCAATACACACGTTTTTTCAGGAACGAGGTTTTGTTTACATAAGTGCGCCAGAAATCACCTGTTCTGATGCCGAGGGAGCTGGAGAAATGTTCCAAGTTACAACGCTTTCTCTCGAAAAAATTGCAGAACTCGGTGTAAAAGCTGGTCAAAACGGAATGAAAATTGAAGATGCGCACAAAATTGTCGATTATTCAAAAGATTTTTTTGGTAAAAAGGCGAATTTGACAGTTTCTGGGCAACTTGAAGCCGAAACGCTTGCGACCGCTTTAAGTCGCGTGTACACTTTTGGTCCAACTTTTAGGGCGGAAAACTCAAACACTCCGCGTCATTTAAGTGAATTTTGGATGTGCGAGCCAGAGATGGCATTCTTTGACCTTGACGATGACATGGACCTAGAAGAAGAATTTATCAAATATCTTTTAGAGTGGGCACTTACAAAATGCGCAGAAGATATGGCATTTTTTGAAAAAAGAATACAGCCTGGAATTATTTCACAATTGAGGCACGTTGTAGAAACTCCGTTCAAGCGCATTTCTTATACAGAGGCAGTTGAAGAGCTAAAAAAATATAATGACAAATTTGAGTTTAAAATTGAATGGGGCAAAGAATTACAAACTGAGCACGAGCGTTATTTGACCGAGCAGATTTATAAAAGTCCCGTTATGGTATATAACTATCCAAAAGAGGCAAAAGCTTTTTATATGAAGCAAAATGAACCAGACGAGCAAGGACGGCTTACGGTTAGGGCGGTAGATGTGCTTGTTCCTGGATTAGGAGAAATTACGGGTGGTTCCGAGCGCGAAGAAAATTATGAAAAGTTACTTGCCGCTTGTAAGGAGCGCGGAATGGATATGACAAATTATGAGTGGTATCTTGATTTGCGCCGCTTTGGAACTGTGCCACATTCAGGATTTGGTTTGGGATTTGCGCGACTTTTGCGGTACATTACTGGAATGGCAAATATTCGCGATGTTATTCCATATCCACGTGCGCCAAAATTAGCTGATTTTTAGTCTATTTGCAAAATTTTGGCTTTGAGCGGATTACACATAAGGAAACTTCTAAAAATTGCAATTTTTAGAGGTAATTTTGAAAATGCGATGTTCTAAGTCATTGTGTTTCAACAACTTAGAACTCGACGGCATCTCGAAAAAATTATCTAAAACAAGTTTTTCGAGATGCCCATAACTTTAAGGAAAAGATGCTTTATTTAAGGAGAATTTATGGCAGATGATGTTGCTTTTGTTGGGAAAAAAATATTTTTTTTGAATCCCACATATTCAATCAAAAACGTTGTTATTCCTGCTATTTTTGACAAAGAATATGAAACATACATTATTGACAATTATCACGATGCAAAAGCCATTCTACGCAAAAACCCAGAGTCAATTCTTTTTGTAAACATTGATTCTCAAATGACAATTTTTGCGTGGCTCTCTTTTCTTGACTCCTTTAAGGAAGAAGCGGCATTAAGCAAAGTTTGTATAGGCATTTTTTCTGACAAAATTTCAAATGAGATGAAAGAACGTTTCTTTGAAATGATAAAACCCGCTTGTGGCTTACTGAAAACAACTCTTGAATCAACAAAATTGATAAATTCAATCGTTGATGTCATAAATATGAACGGAGCTAGAGGAAAACGACAGTTTATTCGTGTAATGGTTGTGAGCGACAAAAATGCAGAATTGATTGTTCAGTGGGGAAGTTCCATGTGCCGAATGAAAATGCTAGACATTAGTTCGGTGGGAACGGCAGTTCAAATTCCATATCAATACAAATTGATGTTCCAAGAAAAAACAATGATTCCAAACGTTATATTAAAACTCGGAACAATAACCCACACAGTCAATATAGCAATTTACCAAATTATTGAACGCAACGGAGCGTCTATGGCTGTTACCCTATTTGGCAACGGAACTCCACTCAATGTAAAAAACACAATAAGAACGTACATCTATGATTTTTTGCAAAACACAATGTTCACTTCAATAAATGGTGAAGGACCTGACGAAACCGATTATGCAACTTTAGGAAAAGCATTAGAGCAAGAATTGCAGAATGAAGCCGAAGTCAAGAAAGAAGAAGAAAAACAAATACCCCCCCCCCGCAAATAAAAATAGATGGAAAAATCAACTCAGCGCAAAAATAAAAAAAAATTAACATTTGTTACCATTATGCAAACCGCATATTTGGCGGTAACTTTTTTTATGAGAAACGACCTGCTTTCTTACGCATCGGCATGTACACTCAATTTTTTATTTTCTTTTATTCCGATTGTAATGATGGTCCTTGTAATTTTAGTCCGAATCCTGCACACTGCACCAGATACCGTTATGGCATTGTTACGTTATAGCGATGATTTTGTCCGCTTTTTTAATATTGACCGCGTTGTAACTTCAATTCAAGAAATAAAAACTATTACAAACTTTGAAATTATTATTGCGTTTACAATCATTTTGATGGCGCGGCGTTTTTTTAGCTCGGTGATTTTAGGAATGCGACGCATTTTTAGACACGCAATTCCTTCTCGTCCACTAATACACCAGTTTATTATTCTTGCAGGGGAAGCCTCTATTGTAATAATAATTTCGCTTTCCATATTTATGGTAATAACTTTTAGGACAATATCGAATTTACCCCTGTTAGGTTTTATTGCAGAACGGCATCCGCTTATTGCAAGTTCCGCAAGTGAGTTATTTATCTCGATTTTTCCATTTTTTCTGATTTTTTTTATGACATTTTTTTGCTACAAGGCAGGCACTAGAACCCGTCCTAGCTTTTTTTTGTCAATTATAATGGCGGCAAGTTCTACAGCAACATTTTGGCTTTTCCAAAAGTTTATGAAAATCTTTATCAACGTAAACCGCTATAATTTAGTATATGGCGTTTTGAGTAACATCATAGTTCTTTTGATGGAAGTTTTTGTTTTTTTTGTGATTTTTTTGTTTTTTGCCCAAGTTTTATACGTTTGTCAGTTTTTGGACATTTTGTTATTGAGCGAATTATATCTTTTGCCCGGCAGAAACGAAACAAAACCCGCTTTTATAGTCCGCCGCTTGCTTTTTATCCGCCCAGATGCCCTGCTTGACGAAGTAAACGTTATAAATTTAAAGGCAGGCGAATATGTTTATCATTCTGGGGATTCTGGAACGGATTCTTTTTATGTTTTAAAAGGAACAATACAAGTTTCTAGGTTGAACAACGTAACTTTTTTTGATAAAGGCGATTTTTTTGGCGAAGCAGCTTGCATTTTAGACGAAGTTCGTTCCGAAGACGCACTTGCATATTCTGACGTTACAATAATGCGAATTTCTTCGGAAACATTTTTTACTCTTGTTGAACATAACCGCTTTGTAAACAGACGAGCTTTAAGCAAAATAAGCAATTACTTTGCAAAATTTTACGGTCACCCAGAAGATATTTTATAGTATGGGCATCTCGAAAAATTACAATTTTTAGAGTTTTCCTTATTAGTTTACAATCGCGTCTATGTTTGCACTTCCTGCTTTTACAAATGGAAGAACATTGTCATCGCGGTCTGTTTTTAGCACAACAAAATGCGGTCCTTGACTAAAGGCTTTTTGTTCCCAACCATCGCTCAAAGCGTCTACGCCGTCAATGCCAAAACCTTCTGCAATGCGCAAAAAATCAGGATTAAAGGCAAACTCTGAGGCACTATAATTTTTGTCAAACAAATACATTTGTTGTTGGCGAACCATTCCCAAACTGCCGTTTTGAAGCACAATCACTGTAACATTTAAATTTAATTCCTTTAGCGTTGCCAATTCTTGAATATTCATCAAAATGCTACCATCGCCACTTATGCAAACAACCCGTTTTTTAGGCTCTACCAATGCAGCTCCAATCGCACAAGGGAGTCCAAATCCCATAGTTCCAAGAGAACCGCTTGTCAAAAAAGTGCGCGGTTTTTCTACAGGATAATATTGCGCTGTCCACATTTGATGCTGACCTACATCGGTGGTAATGATTAAATCATCTTTAGAAACACCCGCTTTTTCGGCACTTTGCGGAATATTTTTTATAAATGCGCGAGGATTGATTGTTTGGGGAGAAACCCACGAACATCTTCCGCATAAAATATCAAATGATTCACTTTTTAATTTTTTTAGCTCAGAAATCCATTGTAAACGCTCTAAAGCAATTTTTTCATTGTGAAGAGGCGCAAGACTTGTTCGCAAAAACGGAAGAACTTCTTCTAAATCGCCCACAAGCGAAATATAAGACGGCAAGATTTTGTTAATTTCCGCAGCGTCAACATCAATGTGAAGAATTTTTGCATTCGGACAAAACTCGCCTATTACACCCGTTGCTCGGTCATCAAAGCGAACGCCCAAAGCCAAAACAACATCCGCATCGTGAATTGCGCGATTTGCCACAACGCTTCCGTGCATTCCAACCATTCCAAAATGATTTTCCGCTGTTGACGGAACAGAGCCAAGTCCCATCAAGCTAGAAACAACGGCACATTCGTAACTTCCCAAAAGAACGCTTAATGGCACAGAAACTTCCTTAGAAGCACAACCGCCACCTGTAAAAATGACGGGCTTTTTTGCAGAAGCTAAAACTTGCGCCATTTTATCCATTCGAGAAAAAAACTCTTCTTTTGGAGTAGCAAAGCGGCGGGCAAAAACAGATTTTTTTGCTTCTTCTAAAGAATCCAACTTTGGCCAAGAATCAAATTCTACGGTTGCAGTTTGATTTGAAGAAGTAGACTTTAGTTCATATAAATACTCTTTGCTGTCAAACGGATTATTTAGTTTTAATATAAAAGTATTACTTGTATTCAAATTTATTGTTCGGCTTGCATTACCTCTTGATAATGTCAAATCCGCATTATCGGGTTCAACGGGAGGATTATCGGGCAAATTTGATGATACTATGGTAAAATTACTTCTTTGACTTGTATAGTTACGAATAGTAATAGTTTCTGATGAGCCGTAAGTTATAATAAGATTGTTTCCGCTTTCCCTTTGAGAAATATATGAGTTATCATCAAATATAATTGTATTTTGTCCCGAATTGTTTAATATAATATCGTTACCGTCACCTTTTTTGAAATGAAGGTAATTTGTACCGGCGGTTACATTTATTGTATCATTGCCAAGACCGCCATTTACGGTATTGGTACCTGACAACAAGTTAATAAAATCATTACAAGTAATCTAAA
>CALCEK010000225.1 GCA_937900125.1 uncultured Treponema sp.
GCTCGTGGGGACGCTCCAAAAGAAATGTAATGCAAAATATCCGATTTTTTTTGCGAAACACTGCGTTCTTCGTGCCGTGCCGAAGAATCTGGGCGCGTAACAGAAATAAGGGAAACAATGTAGCGCACAATTTTTTCGTCAACAGTTATAAAATTGAGGGCTTTTTGGCATTTTGCAATTTTCTCCGCAGAAAAAACTTTTTTTACTGGAACAGAAAAGGCATTTCCCTCTGTACACACGATTTTCATTTCTTCTTCGGGAGTAGGGTAGGGAACAAGCAATTTTAACAAAAATCTGTCCAATTCCGCTTCTGGCAAACCATAAGTGCCTTCTTGTTCAATTGGATTTTGCGTTGCCAAAACAAAAAATGGTTCGGGCAAACTGTAAGAAGATTCGCCGATTGTTACTTGTTTTTCTGCCATTGCTTCTAAAAGTGCGGACTGAACTTTTGCGGGGGCGCGGTTAATTTCATCAGCAAGAACGATATTGCTAAAAATAGGGCCTTTTCTCACCAAAAAACGCCCGCTCGACTGTTCATAAAGCAAGGTTCCTGTTACGTCAGCAGGAAGCAAATCTGGCGTAAACTGAAGCCTTTTAAAAGCTAATGACGAAACTTCCGCAAAGGTTCTAACCGCAAGCGTTTTTGCCAACCCAGGAACGCCTTCTAATAAAACGTGTCCGCCCGCGATTAAAGCTGTAATAATTCCGTTTATAACTTCTGTTTGCCCCACAACGCGATTTGCAATTTCTTCTTTGCAGACATTTATATAGGAAGAACATTCGTCAAGTTCTGATTTTTCCATTTTTTACGATTCCTTAAATTTAAGCGAATATGAGTTTAGGTTCAAGTTCGAGTTTCGGAAATTCGTCATTCTGAGAGACTGAATGTCCCGAAGAATCTCGATTTGCCTAAAAAAAGCAAAACTCGACATTTGACCATTTACTCATTTTTCGGAGTTTTTTTGTTTTTGCTTTAATGGCTTGCATTTTGAAAATAGAGATTCATTTTTATGCAAAAAATTTGGATAAAATGTATAAATATACATAAAAACTGATTGACACAAAATAGCACTTTTTGGATACTACAATTATGATAAACTCGTTAGCACAAGAATTGAATGATTCCTTAAAAGGAACAACTCCTTTTGAACTTTTATCGGATTTGGGGCAAAGAATGTATTTTCCCAAAGGCATTATTGCGCAAAGTGGCGAAGCAAAGCAACTCGGCAAAACGGCAAATGGCACAATCGGAATGACTGTGATTGACGGAAAACCCGCTGTTTTGAACGCGCTCCACAAGCTAACACCAAGTCTTAATGCAAATGAATTAGTTGCATACGCTCCGACTGCAGGGAATCCTGAATTGCGTACACTTTGGAAGGAAAACATAATCAAAAAAAATCCACTCTTGGCTGACAAAAATTTTTCTTTGCCAGTTTTAGTTCCTGGTCTTACGGCTGGCATTTCTTATTTGGCAGATTTATTTCTTGACGATTCTAAACCGCTTGTTTCTGCAAATCCGTGTTGGGACAATTACGCACTTATTGTTCAAGCTCGTCGGAATGCTGATTTTGTGCAATTCCCAATGTTCAAAGACGGAAAATTCAATGTACAGGCTTTTGAAAATACTCTTAGCGAACAGGCAAAATCTGGCTCGGTTCGAGTCCTTTTAAATTTTCCGCAAAATCCTTCAGGCTATAGTCCTACAACCGATGAAGTTTCTCAGATTGTGTCGGTTATAAAAAAGATTGCCGATTCGGGCGCAAAAGTTATGGTTTGGTGCGACGACGCATATTTTGGACTCGATTACGAAGAAAATATAGAAAAACAATCGTTGTTTGCGCATCTTGCAGATATTAGCCCCAATGTTTTAGCCGTAAAAATTGATGGACCTACAAAAGAAGATTTTGTTTGGGGATTTAGGTGCGGATTTTTAACATTCAACTGCAAAGGTTTAACTGACGCGCAATATGACGCACTTGTAAAAAAATTGATGGGAACGATTCGCTCCTCCGTGTCTTGTGCGGCAACACCATCGCAATCACTTTTATTAAAAGCCTTGCAAGATAAAGAAGTTGAAGGACAAAAATCTGAATTCCGCAAAGTGCTAGAAAATCGCTACAAAAAAGTGCGCACTTTTATTTCTACACACACAAGTTCAGAAATTGAACCGCTCCCATTTAATTCAGGGTATTTTATGGCATTCCATCTAAAAAGCGTTAATGCTGAAACTTTGCGGCAGAAGTTGCTAAAAGAATATGGAATCGGTACAATATCAATCGATGCTAACACTTTGCGTGTGGCATTTAGTAGTCTTGAAGAGGAAAAGATTGATATTGTTTACAATGCTATCTACGAATGTGCAGACGCTCTTGCAGCGAGTTAAATTTTTTTGTGGACTTTTTTTACTTTTAAGTTTTACATTTTTTTCTTGTTCAGCCGCAGAAGATGTTCCAATCGTTATTTGGACAGACAATGCGGCTGTTGTTTCTTATGCTGAATTATTTAATGCAAGTCAAGAAAGTGCAAAAGCTGTTGTCGTTTACAAAGAAGATTGTTTTCGTTCGCTTCCGCCCGCAAAAGATGAAATTCAACCTGATATTTTAATTTCTTCTTTATTGAAAAATTCTGAAATTCGCAAATATTTTTCTCCAGTGGATTATCTTTTTAATGAAAAACTTTCTCGGGCGGATTATTATTCAAAATTGTTAGATTACGGACTTGTTCTTGAACACCAATATCTTATTCCAATCAGTTTTAACGTTGACACAATGGTGTTTAACAAAAAAAATGAGGCTCTTGTTCACGCGAGTCATTCAATTTCTTTAGACGAAGTTCGCGAGGTTTCAAAAGAATTTAATCAAGTGAATCAAAATGGCGTTTTTACGGCTATGGGGTATGCGCCTTCTTGGGATTCGGACTTTTTGTTTGCAAGCGTTGTTTTGCGGGGCGCAGATTTTGTCGAAAATGAAAATACATTTTTGTGGAATGAGGATTCTTTAAAAAACACTTTGGGCTTTTTGCGCGATTGGACTCAAAATGATAACGAAGGTTTTTCAACTGAGCAAAATTTTGCGTTTAAATATTTGTACATGCCAAAATACCGCCAACTTTTAACCGAACGTTGCCTATTTTCTTGTATGCCGTCAAATGAACTTTTCGCCTTAAATCCCGAACAATTAGAATCTTTGAGCTTTAGGTGGCTCGAAAATGACGGAAAAATTGCTGTTCGCGAAGACATTGTTACGGCTGCTTTGTACAAAAAAACAAAAAATGCAAAAAAAGCGGAAATCTTTTTCGAATGGCTTTGTTCAGAAAAAACGCAAAAGGCTTTGCTTGAACGCGAAAAATCAATGAATCTTGACACAAGAACTTTTGGAATTGCAGGTGGATTTTCTGCGCTAAAATCTGTAAATACAAAGATTTACCCTTCGTATTATCGCGCACTTCTTGAAAATCAGCCCCCAGAATCAAAACTCACTGTACCAGAAATGCTTCCGCCCCGCTGGACATCTTTAAAGGAAAAAGTTTTGCTTCCATATCTTACAGAAAATCTTGAAGATGAAACAACTTCTTCGCTCGAAGACCGCATTGCCGACTGGCTTCGTCAATCGTACTAAAACACCGCAACTTTACCCTTGAAGAATTCTGGTCTTTTGCTTTATACTAGCAAAATGAAATCCATTCGCGATTATGAGCTTTTGTATGAAGATGATTCAATCGTTGTTTTAAACAAGCGAAGCGGGCTTTTGATTGCCTCTGACCGTTATGACCTTGACGCTCCGCGACTTGATTTGCTTGCGCAAAGTGAATTTGGCACATTGCTTGCAGTTCATCGTCTTGATAAAGATACAAGTGGCGTTGTTGTTTACGCAAGGACTCCAGAAGCTCACAAAAATCTTTGTTTGCAATTTGAAAAGCGCGTTGTTCGCAAAACATACCATTGCCTTGTTCACGGACACCCGCTTTGGACTGATTTGACGGTG
>CALCEK010000226.1 GCA_937900125.1 uncultured Treponema sp.
CGGGCAGTGGCGGAAACGACAAAACCTTCGTGATTTTCAGCGGCGACTTGGACAAGGCGTTGGCGGCGTTCATCATGGCGAACGTGGCTGCGGCAATGGGGCGAAAAGTCACGCTCTTCTTCACTTTTTGGGGCTTGAATATCTTGCGCAAAGCAAAAAAAGTGCGCGTCCGCAAAAATCTGATTGAAAAAATGTTCGCCTTTATGATGCCGCGCGGCTCAAAAAACCTCGGACGCGACGCTGTTTATTTAACGCATTTACCTATTGACTAAGTAGGTAAAAAGGTGTACCGTATCCTTATTCTAAAATATATACCTACTATACAGATAGGTAAAAGAGGAAATAGGCAATGAGTGATACAAGTACAAATGTTTCACAAAACGATGAAGTCGTTTCAGTCGATACATTCCACTGGAGCGATTTAATCAAGCAGGAAGACTGGCTTGCAGTCTGGATTGGCTTCATTGTCATTATCATCGGAGCGATTTCGGTGCTTACGGGAACGCAGGCAGACGGAAAATGGATTCCGAGTTTTACATTCAAAGCCATTAACTTTTCAAAATGGGGCATGGGGGCTTCTTCTTCATTAGGCTCTCAGCTTTCTCAGGCTTCATTCTGGTTCGGTCTTATCCGAACATTCCTTGTTACCGGAGTGCTTTTCTCTCTCGGTGCAAAATTGAAGGGGCAGTCGCTCAAACAGTATATTCCTGCATTCATCGCGCTCTTTTTTCTGTCTGTTGTCGTTCGCCTCGTCTCGGCGGAATTCACGCTTAACCGATACCTTGAATGGGCATTCTTCGCGCTCATCATTGGTCTCTTGATTGCGAACACGGTCGGCACTCCCGACTGGCTCAAACCTGCCGTCCAAACTGAGTATTACATCAAGGCGGGTCTTGTCATCATGGGCTTCTCGGTCTTGTTCAGCAATATCGTCAAATTCGGGCCGTACGGTCTTGCAATCGCATGGTTCGTTACGCCAGTCGTCATCATTTTCATGTGGTTCTTCGGAACTCGCAGCCTTAAAATCGACAACAAGCCGTTCGTCATTACGATTGCAACGGCAACTTCTGTCTGTGGTACATCTGCCGCAATCGCTTCTGGCGCGGCTTCACGGGCAAAAAAGACTGATTTGTCGCTCGCGGTCTCAATTTCAATCATTTTCACGGTGTTGATGATGGTTTTTGAGCCGGTTATTTTGAAGGCACTCGGCGTGAGCCAGCTTATCGGCGGTGCATTGATTGGCGGCACGGTCGATTCAACGGGTGCGGTCACGGTCGCGGGAACGGCACTCGGTCCTGAAGCGCAGAAAGCGGCTGTTTTGGTCAAATCAATTCAGAATATCTTGATTGGCTTCATCGCGTTCTTTGTCGCCCTCTTCTTTGCAAAATATGTCGATAACAACGGCGAAAATGCGGGAAGAAAAGTCGGTGCGAGCGAGATTTGGCTTCGTCTCCCAAAATTCATCATCGGTTTCTTTGCGGCTTCGCTTGTCGCTTCGTTCATCGTAAAGCCGTTGGCTGGAACTGCGGCTGTCTCGGCGATTAACGGCGTACTCGACGACTACAAAAACTGGGCGTTCGTCTTTGCGTTCACCTCAATCGGCTTGGACACAAACTTCCGTGAGATTTCAAAACAAATGCAGGGTGGAAAACCGCTCGTCTTGTACATTGTCGGTCAGCTCTTCAACATCATTCTCACATTTGCGGTCGTCTATATCGTGTTGAGCGGAAAATTCTTCCCGATTCCAACATTGAACTAGAATTTTTATACCAAAAGTCAGGGGCTGTGCAATGAAAAAGAAATCTGGAACATCGCTCGGAAAAATCTTGTGGACGGTTTTTATCACCGTGCTTTCGCTTGCGACCGTTGCGACCGCCGTGTACATCATGGTGAACGGACTGGGGCTTGTCGATGAGCTTGATTTTGGAGCCGGTGCTTACTACTACGCTGATATTCCCGAATTTCAAAAATACACAGACCCTGACTATTATCACACGAACATTCCGATGATTGTGTACATCCTGCTCTTCTTAGGCTGGGGAGCAGTGTCGTTCAAATTCTGGGCGTGGCTCGAACGAAAATGGAAGTAAATTTCCCGCGCTTCTAAACCTATTGACTAACTAGGTAATTATCTGTACGCTAGTCTGCATGAATCAATCGGCTACCATTACCGTAGATTATGCCCTCCTTCAAAAAAAAGGCAATGATAGTCTCGAATCAAAACTGGATTCTCTCGCTTATTCGGGCGTTCAACGACTTCGCATTGTCTCGGTTTTTGTCACGAATGGCTTTGAATGCAAGGCAATGAAATCTCGTGTGCGGGCATTTTCTTCCCGATTCAAAAAAATCTCGTTTACAAAGCCCGTGCTTTCGGGAAAAACGCGAATCTATTCCTTTGCAAAACTGCTGATTTCTCATGCGTATTTTGACCCGAACGAAAAAACGATTTTGGTTGGGCACGGACTTCCTCTTTCAAAAAATGCTGAATATAAAACGCTCGAACGGAAATTGCACAAACTCGGCACAAAAAATGCGCGTGTCGTGCTTTTAAAAGGTCGGGGAACGGTGCAAGATTTCCTTTTTGATTTGGATAAATCGGGCGGGCGCAAAAACTGGCCTCGTGTGCGCGTTGTGCCGCTTTTTATCAACTGCGGTCATCATGTGAAACACGATATTTTTGGCGCGGCGGATTCTGAATCAACTTCACATGGAAAAAGTTTGTGCCAAATTCTTGAAGAAAACGGCATTGCGATAGAAAAATCAATCACCTCGCTTGGCGAACAGGCGTGGTTCAAGGACTTTGTGAATGAATAAAAAATGTGCGCTTTTTTTGCCTTCTTTTTGCGTTTCTCTCTCTTCTGTTTGCGCGGGGAAAATCTGACGGGCACGGCGGCTTTGCAAGACGCTGCCCCAAAAAGCGTGGTTGCGCTCTCAAAATCTATCGCGGAAATGTGGCTTTTAAGCGGCGGAAGCTTGAGCGGAACGACGGCGGATGCGATGGAACTTGACGGAATCGGCGAGGCTCGTTCGGTCGGAACGCTCACCACAGCGAGCGTTGAGGCGATTCTTTCCGCTGACCCCGACTACATTTTCGTGGTGGCGCAGGGAAGCGAAAAAAAAAAAATGCCGAAGAAGAACTTTTCGCCGCGCATTTGAGTCAAATCCTGCTTGGAGCGGGCTTTCTGCGGTCAAAAACGGGCGGGTAAAAACGCTTCCGCGCGAGTTGTTCGGAATCCCTGTTTCCGCTCAGGCTTAATTTATTCTCCAACGATTTCCGTCTTTGTAAAAGCGTTTTGCATTTACTTCAAGAACTCTTCCGTCATCGCCGACAATTTTTACCATTGAGGTAATTGGATTTACTTCTGCAACACGGAAATTTGTTCCATCATACACCAATCTAATTCCTTCATTTGGCAAATTTTTTCTTGCTTCGGAATACCAATCGTATTCATAACTTAAACAACAAAGCAATCTTCCACATTGACCGCTTATTTTCATAGAATTTAGGCTTAAGTTTTGCTCTTTCGCCATTTTTATGCTAACTGGGCGCAATTTATCGCTAACTGCATGGCAACAATAAGGTCTTCCGCAAATTCCAATTCCGCCAGTAATGCGGCTTTCATCGCGGACGCCTATTTGTCTAAGTTCAATGCGCATTTTAAACACGGCAACTAAATCTTTTACCAATTCCCTAAAATCCACCCGATTATCGCTACTAAAAAAGAACAAAGCTTTTTGCTCGCCCACTAAAAAATGAACGTTAATCAACTTCATATCAAGGTGATGAGCTTGGACTTTTTCCCTAAATGTTTCAAAAGCGAGTTCTTCTTTTTTTGCAAGCTCCGCAGCATAATCAAGGTCTTTTTGCTCCGCGATTCTTTGAATTTGAACCACATCGCTCGGTTTAATTCCTATAGGAGTTGTTGCTTTTCCAAGATTGAGGGCAATGTCATTTCCGTACCGAGTGGGAACAATCACATAATCGCCAGGATTTGGCTTTATAGAATCTGGCGAGGTAGCATACAAACCTTCAAAAGAGTATTCCAATTTAAGTTTATATACATTTTCGGGATAAACAAAAGCTCCCTCATATCCAGAATCTTGAAATTCCTTGTCCTCTAACACAGAAATATCTTCTTCAGAATCTATATCTTGTTCAAAAATGTCAGACACCTTAAAATCTCCTTAAAAACACCGCAAAAATCGCATTAAGTAGCCATCAAATCTACCAAAAGCCCTTTTATTTCGTCAAGTTTTGCAAGCATTTGCAAAGTATCCGAATGACTATGCAAAAGCCACTGGGCAATTTCGTCAAGTTTTTGATTTACCATTATAATTTGCGTTTGGGGCGGAATCGGCTTTCCTAATCTGTTGCGTCCCGTCCGTTCCCTGCGCTTTATTGTATAATTTGTCTTTACAATATACCGCATAAATTGCGACACTTTTTTGCGATAGTCGGCAAATTGTTCAGGCATTTGATTATTTTTTAATTCTTCCGCAGCCAAATCAGCCGCATCCTTTAAAAAAACAACCGCTTCTTCTGGTTCCATTCCCGCAAGTTCAATTGGCAAACCTTCTTCTAAAAGTTGATTTTCAACTTGCAGTTTTTCCATTGCCGAAGCAAAAACACCTTTTTTAGTTTTTGAAGTTTTTTGACTAGATTTTGCCTCTTTTGCAGCCTTACTTGCCACAGCTTGTGTTGCAGAAAAATACAAGCCCTGATTTAATGCGTCAATTCCTTCCATATAATTACCAAATTTGTCAAATTACAAAATGGACTTTGATGCTATTGCTTTTTTGTTTTGCCAAACAGAAATCGCTTCTTCAAACAAATCATTATCACTCAGGGCAATACAATGACCATGCAAAATGACATCTTTGTCAGCCTGAAGTTTATGCGTCTGAATGTCGCCAATAACGGCACTGCTAGAAAGCAATTTTACCGATTCAAGAGCCGTAATGTTTCCTTGCACAATTCCGCCAACAGTAATTGATTTTGCGGTTATGTTGCCCCTGATTCTTGCATTTTCTCCAACAATAACATTTCCTGTCGTTTCAAGATTTCCGTCCAAATCGCCATCAATGTGCATAATGCCGTTGATTTTTACATCGCCATGAATTGCTGAACCACTTCCAATAATGCTATTTATGGAAAAATTATCGCTAGAAAACAAAGCCATTTACTTAATGTTGATATATTTTGCTGGGTCAACTACATCAGAACCAATGTGAACTTCATAATGAAGGTGAGGTCCCGTTGTAACACCTGTATTTCCAATCGTGCCAATAACTTGCCGTTGCGTTACAGAATCACCTTTGTTTACACGAGTTGTAGAAAGATGTGCATAGCGCGTATAAATTCCGTATTTATGCTTGATAATGACATAATTACCAAAACTGTCATCGTAACCGACCGTAACAACCTGCCCATTCGCCGTAGCAATTACTGGGTCACCCGAACGATAGGTACTAAAATCCATTCCCTTGTGAATATACCACTGCCCTGTAATTGGGTGAACATTTTGACCAAAAGCCATAGAAATATGCCCAATTCCATTTTTTACTGGCCAAATATTTGGAATATCCGTAAAAAGCGTTCCCTGTTGCTCAAGCATTTTTCCAATTTGCTCTACAGGCTGAACTGCCGTTTCCAAATAAGAAGTTAGCTGACGAACATCGGCGGTTTCTTTTAATGTGCCAGAACCAATATCTTGTGTGTCAAACAAAGAAGATAAATCACTTGTTGAACCTGTGGATTTTGAAACTGTTTCACTCTGATTTATTCCGAGCAAAGCGAGTGATTTGCTTAAAGAATCCTGAAAACGTTTTGCAGATTGAAGAAGATTGTTATTTTCATCGCGGAGTTCATCAAGGCTTGCCAAAGTTTCTTTATTTTCTTCTCTTAAACGAGCGATTTCTGTACCATTTTGGGAAGTTTGCCTTGTAAACGGAACAAAAGAAAATGCTATTCCCGCAACAAGCACGAATCCCATAATCACCGCAAACACATTCGTTTGTAAATTTAAAACTTTTCCCTTTCCGTGCGGGACAACCATAATGGTCAACTTTTTATCAAAAATGTGAAAAATTCCAACTATACCTTTGCCGATTGCCCCAAAAAACGCACCGAGTCCACTTCCAATTCGAGAAACTAAGTTTTTTTCTAACTTTTTATATCTGCGTGTACGCGCCACAGAACTACCATCCTCAATCCTGAGTTCAACTCGTAGGATTATATCATTTTATACCATAAATGGCAAGGTCTAAGTTTGCTATCTTACTGATGCCACAAATCAAGTTTCAACATAAAAACTTGACTTGTGCAGATTCCTGTGGTATCTTTATCGGTAGAAACGGAAAAAAATTTTATAGCGGATTCCTTAAAGTTGTAGCAATCGCGCTAAAAGCCGCTTCTTGTTCCTGCAGAACTAAAATCTTATGTTTTTCTTCTGCTCGTATTGGGGATTTTCCCTCTTTTTTTTAGGAAGTTAGCCATGCAATTTTTTGATACTCACGCCCATATAGGGTTGATTTATGACGACCCTGTTAAACAATTTCATGTTGTTCAACAGGCAAAAAACGCAGATGTAACACGCATTGTTAGCATAAACAATAGTCTTTATGATTTTAAAAGGGAATACTCCATTTTAAAAACTTATAAGGGAGTTTTTCATGCGGTTGGAGTAGGTCCGTCTGAAGTAAAAACACCTGGCGAACATTGGGTAAGAACTATTGAAGAAAGCATCACATTGCCGAACGTTGTGGCGATTGGCGAAACAGGTTTAGACTATTTTAAGCAATACGGCGATAAACGTAGCCAAATAGAACTTTTTATAACACAGCTAGAACTTGCCAAAAAACACAATTTGCCCGTAATTATTCACAATCGCAATGCTGGCTCTGACATTTTTGAAATTCTCAAAGACAGAATTCCTAGTCGCGGGGCAATTTTTCACTGTTATAGCGAAGATGCCGAATATGCAAAAAAATGTCTTGATGCTGGAATGAATGTATATTTTTCTTTTGCGGGAAACTTAACTTATCGCAACGCAAAAAATTTGCACGAAACCGCATTAAATGTTCCGATGGATAGGATTCTGATAGAAACAGAAAGTCCGTTTATGATTCCCGCAGACCTTCGCGAAAAAAAGCGGACAATGCCTGCCTATTTAGTTTCTACGGCACGTTTTCTCGCTGAATTACTTGCGGTGGATTTAGAAACATTAAGTGCACAATTGTGGACAAATAGTTGTTCCGTGTTTAATTTGCCAGAATAATTCATGGATTACACAAAAGGATTTCCGCTTTACCACCCTGTTTGCATTGGAAACTTAAAATTAGACGGCAATCTTTTTTTAGCTCCAATTGCAGGGTACAGCGACAGAGCATTCCGCAGTATTTGCATAGAAAATGGTGCGTCCTATTGCACAACAGAAATGGTGTCTGCGGAAGCCTTAGTGCGCGGTTCAGGCAAAACAGAATCGCTTATGGCAAAAGCAAGCACAGAATCAGTTTATGCCGTACAATTGTTTGGTGGAAATCCCGAAGTAATGGCAAAAGCGACCATTTGTGTTTTAGAACAAACCGATTGTACGAGCATAGACATAAATGCGGGGTGCCCAGTGCAAAAAATAATCAAGTCGGGAGCGGGAAGCGTTTTAACTCGCGAACCCGAACTTTTGTACAAAATTGTTTCGGCGGCAAAAAAAGCAAGCGAATCGTATTTTAAAGACCACCTTGAGCGCGGAAATGTTCCTATCACAGTGAAAATTCGGAGCGGGTGGGATTCTGAGCATTTAACTTGGAAAGAAACCGTCCCTGCCGCAATTGAAGCGGGGGCGAGTGCGCTCACAATCCATGCTAGAACAAAAGCTCAGGGCTATGAAGGAAAAGCGAATTGGGAAATTCAGCAAAAAGTTGTGAGCCTTGCCCAAAACAAAATCCCAATTTTTGGAAGCGGAGATGCAAACAGCCCAGAAACTGCCCGTAAAATGCTTTTAGAAACTGGGGTTGACGGTGTAATGTTTGCGCGTGGAGCTATGGGCGACCCTTTTTTGTTCCGCAGAACAAAGGATTTTCTTTGCAACGGAACATATAGTCAAGAAAGCGTTCAAGAGCGAATCGTCGCTGGTTTTAAGGAGCTTGAATTGAATTGTGCCGATTTTGGCGAAAAAGCCGCTTGCCTTCAAATGAGAAAAAAATTTTGCGCATACAGTTCTGGCTTGCGCGGGGGCGCAAAACTAAGGGAACAAATTGTAAAAGCTTCAACTGTTCAAGATTACAAAAACATTTTTGCTTTTGTTACAGAAAATATGTTGCGATCCTAGAAAAGCGCAACTTTATTCGTCATTTTGAGGGGATTCCCGAAAAATCTAGTTTTTCTGTAAAACAAACGCTAGATTCTTCACACTTGCGGGGTGCAGAATAGCAAATTTTCCCCAAAAATGACAATTTTTCGCCCTTTTGTATATCTTGCGTAAATGACAATTTATTACTAATATAAAGTATGTCTTTTCTACAGCAGCTTGCAGATTTTTTTCAAAACTTATTTATGGGTTCTTCGCCAGAGGTAAAACGCAAACAGGCACTAAAAAAATTGGAATCCGAAATGAAACTGCTTTCACCCGTTATTTATAAAAACGGAATGGTTCAAGAAAATTTCGCAGAAGCCCTTCGCATTTTGTACGAGAACACAAAGCCCATTCACACAATTCTTTCAGAAACGATTTGCAGTTCGGACGTAAATCGCAACAATCATTTTACAGAACAACTTTTGTTGACTGGATTCACGAGAGAAGTTCAAGAATTGCTAGAAGAACTTTCCTATGAAAACAGAAAAAGTGGTGCTAGAGAAGCGGATTCTCTTTCTCGCTATTTTGATTCAGAACATAGAAAACTTGAAAAAATCTTAAAACATCTTAACACACCAGATTTTGTCCGAATCGACACTGTTTTAGAAAAACTCATTCAGCTACACGATATTTGTAAATTCAATTACATTACCGCTTTGCGCATTTTTGACGTGAATTTTTCCTCGGATTCTGGCTACAAACCGCGATTTCAGGCAATTCCTTTAGAATTACTAGAAAATACTTTACAAGATTTATATTTTGTTACAAATGGAATTGACATAAGCAATTCGTGTAGCAATGCAATTATGGCACTTTACGACCTTTTTACGCAAGGAAACGCAACTCCCGAACAACAAGAAGAAATTCGCGGAAATTTGCGCAAAATGCAAAGTGTATTTAAAAATTTCATCACTGAAAAAATTTTGCTGAATTTTATTCGGATTGTAAAAAAAGCCCCCGAATTTCAGCCAAAAGTTGCAGAATATCACGCAAATTTTAGGCAAACCTATGCCCACTATCTGCAAAGTCGCTTTGATGTAGATAGTGCGCGTCTAAAAACTGAGCTACAAGATGAAAAAATCAGCTCGGAATTGTACCAAATTTTTGGAAAATCACAAATGCAAATGGTTACAGGCTACAATGCCGAAACAAATGCAATGTTAATGCAAAGTACCCCCTATTCGTTTACGATGGTAATGCCTTTACAAATTCTTAAAACGTTTATTGTTATGTATTACGAAGAAAATGTTCGGCAACTTTTAAACGACATTGCAATTGAAGGTTATTTCAATAATCAAGCCTTAAAAACGGAATTCTCTACAAATGTATACGCTGTAAACGAAGTCCTTGAACACATTGGAACATTCGAAGCACGTTTTTCAAAAGAAGGCGACTATAGCGAAGAGATTTTTTCAAATTTGATAAAAGACAGTCTTAGAGAAGGAACGCAAGGTGGACGCTTAAAAGATGTTGTTGACCGCCTAAACAAAAATGCAAAAGAACTCATTCAAATAGAAACAAACAATATTGCGCATTTGAGCAAACAAATTCAAGGAATCATTGTAGATTCCAAAAAGGCAAATTCAGATATAATTTCAAATTTGCAAGTTTTGATGCGTTCTTCGCGCAATAGGGCAAATTCCGAATTTCTTGAAAAACACGCGGGCGCATGGGAAACTTTTGTTGAAATTATGAAAAACTATGTTATAATTACAAATGTAGAAAAGAAATAAATTTCTGATTCTTTTTTTGTGAATGGCAAAAATTCAAAATCGCGCAAACACAACAATTTTGCGTTCGGAGAAAATAATTTAATCAGGGGAATTTCTAAAAATTGCAA
>CALCEK010000227.1 GCA_937900125.1 uncultured Treponema sp.
GGAGTTCAGACGTGTGCTCTTCCGATCTTTTAGGAGTTTTTCTCGGTCAGTTCCATAATCAGCCCCTGTTGAAAAAATGTTTGCGTCAAAATACGGATAAGAAACCATCGCAAGAATTTCGCCAGAAGCAGGTTTTAGGACAATCGAGGCACCTACTCTATCGCCTAAAGCTTTTTCTACAAGCGTTTGAATTGTGGTGTCAATCGTTAAGACCAAATTTTTCCCCATTTGCGGCGGCTCAATAATTGGAGTGCTGTCTAAAACTCGTCCGCGAGCATCTATTGTTCGGCTGATTCTTCCGTTTACACCTTGAAGTAATTTGTCATATTGTTTTTCAATCCCTGATTTTCCAATAATCGAATTTCTTGTATATCCTTGATTGTACATAACATTCAATTCTTCACGTGTTATATCCCCAACATATCCTAAAACGTGACTAATTGAACCTGTTTGCGTATAAGTGCGAATCGGTTTATTTCGCCAAGAAACTCCTGGCAAATCTGTTATATTTTCTGCAATATTGCTGATTATGTCAAAAGGAACATTCGTTTTTACCTCTATAGAAACAAATGACTTTCTATAACTTTCTGGAATTTTGCGGTCAAGGCTTGTTTTGCTAACACCAAGATAATCGGCTAAACGTAAAACCACAGTGTCATACATTCCACTTGGAATTTCGCCTGGGACAATATCTACCGCAAAAGAATCCGTGTTTACCGCTAATGGCTGGTCGGCTTTGCGGTCAAAAATTTCCCCGCGCTGAGAGGCAATCGTTGTTACTGTACTTGAAAGCCGTATTGATTGATTTCTATATTTTTGCCCCTCAATTATTTGTAACGAAAAAAGTTGATATGCGTAAATAAAAAAGATGAGAATAATCAGAATTGTCAAAAAAGTGAGTCGAATACTTTTTTTTACTGAATAATCTCCAGAATCAGAATTAAATTCATTTCTTTTCATTATATGACTTTCTCCGGGTCGAGCAAAAGAGCGTTTTTAAATAAGAACAAAAATTTAAATATGATTGGAGTTAATATTGTGTTTGCACACAATTCAAAGATAAAAATTTTAGAAATTGGCGAATATGAGAAAATTCCTGAAGGATACAAAACTGAAATTACCCAAATAAACAAAGCTTTTGCTATCGTTGCCGAAAATCCAAGTACGCAAGGAATAAAAACTCCGTCTGTGTTTATTGTTTTACAAAATATTCCACCAATGTAGCCTAAAATTGTGCGGTACAGGCAATTTAATCCCCACGGACTCGCACTCAAAAAGTCAAGAAATAAGCCAGACATAAAGCCCGTTGTTTCTCCCATTAACTTTCCATTTTGCAAGGAAATATAGAGTACACAAATTAAACTCAAATCTGGAACAGTGGGCAAAACCATTATGTTAGAAAGAAGAGCCGCTTCGATTAAAGCTGTGCAAAGGACAATTATTGTTCCTGTGGAAAACGATTTTATCATTTGATTTCCCCATTTTGTGTTTCTGGTCGAATTTCGTGTTTTTGGTCAACAATTAAGACTGTTTCAAGCCTAGAAAAATCTATAATTGGTTCAATTTCTATGTCCAATGAAGAATCGTAGGTTAAAACTGTTATTTTTGAAATTCGGCCAACGGGAATATCGCGCATATAATTGTCATTTTCTCCCGATGTTACAACAATATCTCCAATAGAAAGCTCATCGAGTGAGCGTTTCCGAATATAACTCATAGAAAGTGGGCGTTCAACTGAACCGTTTCCAGAAATAATCCCCAAGTCTCTGCTATTTTGCACTCGCGAAGAAATATTGCAATCTAAATCATAAACAGGAAGTACCATACTTGTGACAAGTCCTACGGTAACAATTTTTCCGACAACTCCGACATTTCCATTTTGTATGGCGATTACGGGCATTCCTTTGCGAACACCATGTCTGCTTCCCTTATCGATAGTTATTCCTGAATACAAGGCATCTGGATTTCTCCCGATTATTTGTGCAGCCGTATTTTTATATTCTACAGATTGCGCAAAACCGAGTTGTTCACGCAAACGTTCATTTTCTTTGCGGATTTCGGCATTATTTCTTTGCAAATATTCATAATCCTTGAGTTTTTCTGTAAGAACTTCGTAATCTTTTTTTAAAGTCGCTAAATCGTGAATCGCTGTAAAAAAGCCCAAAAAACCAGTTGTAACTGTGTGAACGCCCTTTTGCAATGATGACATTACAGTAAAACCAGTGCTGTTAAAATCTATAACAAAGCCACCTGAATTCAGCCCTAAAAAAATTCCGCTCACAAGAACTAGAACGGCTAGAACAAATTCAGGTAAACGGAATCTAAATGGATTTTTCATAAAATTTAACTATTAAGATTATCATAAATTGCACGGTTAGAAGACATATCTTTGAACAAATCGAACGCCTGCCCCGCACCAACTGCTACACATTCAAGCGGTTTTTCTACAAGAATAACTGGAACGCCTGTTTCTTTAGAAATTAGTTTTTGAAGTCCTTTTAACATTGAACCGCCCCCAGTCATTACAATACCGCGTTCAACTATGTCGGCAGCAAGTTCTGGCGGAGTACGACCTAAAGTCTTTTTGATTTCTTCAACAATTTTTGTAACAGGTTCCTTTAGAGCTTCTCGGACCTCAACGGAATCTACTTCAAGGCGACGCGGTAGACCTGTAATTGCATCGGTGCCTTTTATTTCCATTTTGTCAATATTTTTGTCTGCGGTGGCATTTCCAATTTCTATTTTGAGCCGTTCTGCTGTTTGCTGCCCAATAATAAGATTGTGAACTGCCCTAACGTGTTTGATAATTGCCTCGTCAAATTCATTTCCGCCCGTCCGAATTGAACTTGTGATAACCATACCGCCGAGTGAAATTACAGAAACTTCTGTTGTGCCGCCACCAATATCGCATACCATGTGACCTGCTGGTTCGTAAATTGGAATCTGTGCTCCAATTGCAGCCGCAAGACTTTCTTCAATTACATTGACCTCTTTTGCTCCCGCTTTTAAGGCTGCTGCCATAACCGCATCGCGTTCAACCTGCGTAATACAACTTGGAATCCCGATTTTCATTCGTGTTGACTTAAATAAATGCCGTTTGGAAATGATTTTTGAAATGAAATACTTAATCATTTTTTCAGTTGAATCAGAATCGGAAATAACGCCGTCAGCAAGTGGTCTAATTGCTACAATATTTCCTGGTGTTTTCCACAACATTCGCTTTGCTTCTGCACCAACCGCAACAACTTTTCCAGTTCCCTTTTCCACGGCAACAACGGAAGGTTCGTCAATAACAATTCCTTGTCCTCGAACATAGATCAAGGTATTGCACGTTCCTAAATCTATACCTATGTCTGTTGTAAAATTATCCCAAATACTCAATTTATTCCTCCCAAGTCCCATAACTTTCTATCTTGAATCTGACATTTTTATTGATGCCTCTGGATGATTTACTTGTATACGAAGACACGTTCGCCATTCGGCACGAGCTTTTGCTAAATCTCCCTGTTTTTCATATAATACACCAAGTGCATAGTGTGCGTCAGCAGAATTTTCGTTTTTTTCTAAAATTGCTTCAAATTCTTTTTGAGCTTCGCTATATTTTTCTTCATCAGTAAGTATCTGACCTAACAAAATATGACTTTGCAAAAGTAAATCTTCATTTTTTGTAAGTTCAGTTACCCGCTGCAAATATTGTTTTGCTGCAGCCCCCTGCCCGCTTTTATAATACTGTTTTGCAATGGCAAGCAATAGCGTATCATCGGCTTCGCGTTCAAGAAGTGCCTCTGTAAAGGCTTCAATGCTTTTTTGCGTTTCTCCTAATTCTGCATAGCTCAATCCCAAATATTCAGCCGTATCATTACTCTGATAGCCTAAACTTTGAGCTTTTAAAAGATATTCAACTGCAAGGTCAGCATAATAGTGATAATCGGAAATTCTATCTTTGAAAAAATAGGTTTTTCCTAACATATAATAAATTTGCGGAAGCGTTTCATCTGTGGCATTTTGCATTGCTATTCTAAGATTATTTAAAGCTTCGTCAAGGTAATTTTGCGCTACTGCATTATCAACTTCTGATACTGCCAAATAAAAAGCACTATACCCATGTAAAGTTCTTGCTGTGTTGTGCAAAAATGAGCGGTCAATTATGTTGTTTGAAATATCATATACAGCTTTGTAGTCATATTTTTCCCAGCTATCATAGAGGGTAACAACTGAATTTGAATTATGAATGTGGCGGTCAATAAAAAAATATGACAAAACGGCTATTGCTGATAAGATAATAACAGTAAAAAGGACAAGCAAAAAGCGCGCAAGAAATTTACTTTCTCTACGCATCGTTCTACCATCGCTTTTTGTTCCCCGTTTCATATTTCCACCCAAAAACCAAGAGATTCCTTTTAGATGCCATTTATAAAAAAGAGGATAAAGTAAGCCGGGTTCTGTCTCGTAAATAAATTACGAATGGTCATCTATCCGCAGTATCAGTTACCTGATACCTCCAGCAATCTACCCGCAGTATAAGCTCGGAACAACAAACTGCTATCTGATTTTGCTTCTGATGAGGTTTACTGATGCCACTTTTGTTACCAAAAGCGCGGTAGGCTCTTACCCCACCTTTTCACCCTTACCTATTTACAGGCGGTTATTTTCTGTAGCACTTTCTGTCAGCTTCAGTGTTATACAGCAAACAGAGAACTGTACGCTGTAACTTACTGTTACTGCCCGGTTATTACCCGGCATCTTTTCCGGCGGAGCCCGGACTTTGCCTCACAGAAAGATTCTATCATAAGAAATTCCTGTGCGGCCAAGTATCCTTTTTACAAATCAAATTTAGTCTTCGTAATCGACAGTCTCTTTTTCTTCGTCGCCCCTTTCTTCAGCATCATTTTCTAAATCAGAATTTTCCAATTCTTCGTCATCATCCAATAATTCATCATCCAAATCAGCAAGACTTCCTGCGTCATGTTCGTTTTTGTCCAAGTAGCCATCAATAATTCCTCCAAT
>CALCEK010000228.1 GCA_937900125.1 uncultured Treponema sp.
AAAGAAATTTTGGGAAACTCTGACATTAGTTTAGACGACCTTGACCAAACCGAATATCAGTGGCGCGTAAATTACAAAGTTTCCGATTTTAAAGAAGGCACACTCGGAAAATTTCCTGTTTACATAATTACGCTTGACGCAATTACTTCTAAACCCGCTTACGTTAAAACAACTTACTACGTTCGCAAGGATTTGAATTTGATTTTGAAGCAGGAAGATTTTTCTGGAAGCGGACGCCTTATGCGAACAACGCTCATGCCAAAGTATACAAAAGTTCCTTCTGGTTATGTTCCAACGCAAACAATTTTGCGCGATGAGTTAAACAAAGGAGAAAATACTCAGCAAACAATTTCTGAACTTACGTTTGACAAATTGCCCGATATGATTTTTACAAAAGCTTACCTTGAAGGATTGAACTAATGAAAAGAAACGACATTCGTTTTGGATTTTGTTTATCTTTTTTAATCGGTGTCGTTTTTTTTGCCTTCCCCCAAGATGTTGACCCGTTTTCTGATGATGCACTTTTTGGCGGGGGACTTTCTTTTGCGGATGAAAATGAAGATTTTGGCGATTCTGATTTTTCTTCCGATAATGATTTTTTCTTTGGCGGGGATGACGATTTATTCGGCGATGATTCTATCGAAGAATATGTGCCGCCTTCTTCTAACGGAACAGGCGACCTTGCACACGGGACTCTTTTTGAAAGCGGAAGCATAAAAATTGGCGGAAGTTATGATATGTCTTTGTCAACTTACACCACAATTTATGAACAAAAAGAAAATGAGGAATACAATTTTTGGGATAACCTTGCGCAAACAAGACTTGCTCCTAGTGCAGATGCACAACTTACCGTAGACGCACGACCTCGCCAAACACTTAGACTTTTTACAAAATTCGGAATCGATTTTCCGTACACTTCTAGCCAGTTGAATTACACCGCGTTACAAACTTTGCAAGACAAAAGCCTTGAAGATTTGCAGGGAATGACGGGCGAAGAGCTAACTTCTTTGTTTTCGGAAAATATGGGAACGCTCAGTTTTGGCGATTGGTTTTATGTAAAAGAATTGTTCACGGATTTTTCTTTGTTTGACCGAGCTTTTTTCCGTTTTGGTTTACACACGGTTTCTTGGGGAACGGGCATTTTTTTTAGTCCAGTGTCCGACATGATAAACACTTCTTCAATCGACCCAGAAAATACTTCAACGCAGGTAAACGGAAGTTTTAATTTGCGCACACAACTTACTTTTCCAGGAACACAAAATTGTTTGTGGTTTTATGCCATTCCCGATTTAAACTCAAATCTCGACACTTCAACACTTAATTCGGCAATTTCCTCATTGCAAGGACCTTACGAAGCGCGAAGAACGGCTCTTGCGATAAAAGGCGATTTGCTTTTGGGCGATTGGGAATTTGGCGCAGGTCTGTTTTACAAATATCAGGCAGCTCCAAAGGCAATGTTCACGGCGAGCGGAAGCATAATTGACGGCAAAGTTTCTATAATCGGCGAATGTGTTTGGCGGTACGGCGCAGACAGTGAGTGGACGGCAACGCCAGACGCTTGGGACGACAAAACGTTTATGTTCCAAGGAACAATCGGGGCTATGTACTACTGGAAAAAACCGCAAATTATGTTTATGGCGCAATATTATTACGATGGCAACACGATTGACAACGAGTATTCAACGGGCGGACATAATATTGCGGGAACGGTAACTTTTGGAAAAATTGGTTCTACGGATTTTACGGGAACGCTTTTGGGAATTTTTTATTTGACAAAGCCTGGAATTTCCACTGTAGAAAAATACCTTT
>CALCEK010000229.1 GCA_937900125.1 uncultured Treponema sp.
CAGCGTTGAGCTTTGTACTATAAATGTTGTAAAAGCTATTATTTATGGCTTTATTAGTAGCGGATTTGAATGTTCGGGGATGAATTTTACAATTTCTTCTGAAATTTTACCATCTGCGGGCTTTGGAATTACAACAGCTGTAAAAATTGCAACGGTATGGGCAATTCGGGAACTTTACAATTTTAAATGTTCAGATTTGCAAATTATACAAATACTTGAAAAAGCAAATAAGTTGTTTTTGGGAATGGGGTGTTTTAAGGCTGACATTTACACGGCAATGTATTCAAAAAACGACACTCTTGTTTTAACTGACCACGCACAAAATTTTTGGGAAAACATTCCATTCAAATTTCAAGACAAAAAAATCATTTTGACAGACGCTAGAGTGCCAAGAATCATCACGTGGAACGAAGAAAGTTTACAACAGCCAGAAAATGTCCTTTTGCTCGGAGAATTAAAAGACGTTTCGCAAACAGTGTATGGCGGTTGGAAATACGAGGACAATCAAGCAGAAATAAATGAAGTGCTTTCGGTTGTGAGCGAAGATGTTCGGCGGCGGCTATTATGTATTATGAGCGAACACAAATGCCTTTTAGATGCCGTTTCTGCAATTCAAAATCAGGATTTTGCGCGTTTTGCAAAAGCTGTAAATCACAGTCACGAAAATATGCGCGATTTGTATGACATTTCTTGTCCCGAAATTGATTGGATTCTAAAACGAGTTCAAGAGCTAGACGAAAATCCAGATGACTTACGAACGCCAGTAAATTGCGGGCGCATTACAGGAAAAGGCTTTGGAAGATGCACTTATAGTGTTTTGCGAACTTCCGATGTAGAAAAATACAAAACGCGGCTTATTGAATATGAGCGGATTTTTGGGTTTAAACCCGCAGTTTATGAGGTAAAACCTGCAAATGGCGTTCAACTTTTATAGCAAGTTTTTAGGGAAATCCCTAAAGATAAAACTTATGGCTTTTAGAAAAAACTCCGAAGTTTAAATGAAGGAGTGGCGGGATGTCTAGTCAACAGATATTAGAAGAAGGAATTAACCTATACAAACAACAAGATTATACAGAGGCGTTAGCTTTTTTCCTCTCTTTACCAGCCGATAGTGGTGCAGACCCCGTAGACATTGCCTACTATTTAGGACTTTGCTATTCAAAATTGCAACGCTATGACGATGCAATGCTTTACCTAGAACAAGTTATAACTGCCGCAGGAGAAGAAGAATCTCTTGCTACAAATGAAAGGGTTTTGCAATGTCGATATTTGTTAGCGGTAATTTATTGTTTAAGTGGCAGACGGCAATTAGCTAATTTTGAACTTGAAAATCTTTTAAATACAGGATACAAAACTTCCTCAGTTTATGCGTCTTTTGCATATATTTCGTGGCAGCAGGGGGATATAGAAGCCTGTTTGTCCTACTATGAAAAATCCCTTAAAGAAGACGAAAATAACCCTACTGCGTTAAATGGAATGGGATATGTCCTTGCAGAAGACGGAAGAGATTTGGCAAAAGCACTAACTCTATGCAAAAAAGCCTTAGAACTCGCTCCAGAAAGTGCGGCTTGCCTTGATTCAATGGGCTGGGTTTACTACAAAATGGGTTTATTTTCGCAATCCCGCAAATATTTGGAACAAGCTTATCAAAAGGATAGCAAAAGCGAAATAATTCGCCAGCACCTTCATCAAGCTGAAATGGTGGACAAATGAAAAAAACGATTTCTTTAATTTTAGCTACATCCTTTTTTTTTACAAGCATTTCTGCGCAAATAAATCTTCAAGACACCGCTAGGGCGGAAAATGCAACTGTCCGAAGTGCAGACTCTGGCTTTGCCGAAGAAGCCTTTAGACGCGGTGTACAAAGTTATTATCGTGGCTCTTACAATGAAAGTATCCGCGAATTTGAAGAGGCTCTTTCCTATCTTCCAGGGGAAAATTTGATTCTTGATTGGCTTGGAAAAGCATATTACAGTGCGGGCATAGAAGGTGCGGCTTTGCAACAATGGCAATTCGCTTCAGAATCAGGTTATGGCGGAATCCTTTTGCAAAACAAAATTGAAATCGTTTCTGACCGACGACTCACACAATCAGAATATCCTTTTTCGCAAAAATATACGGAAGCTGGTGCATTTCCAAATATTCAAAATAACATACTTTTGTATAGTCAACCATTTTCCTCATTGCCAAATCCAGACGGAACAGTTTGGGTTGTCGC
>CALCEK010000230.1 GCA_937900125.1 uncultured Treponema sp.
GATAAAAATTTTCATCGTATTGTTCGTTGCCCGCGTGAATCTGTTTGTTATTCAAGTGAATTCCTCCTTGAAAAAAAAATCCCGCCGAGGTTTTTCGACGGGATTAAATTTTTCATTTCAATCAAAATATTTTTTCCGCAGTTGGAATAGCGAACGCCCTTCCTGAACTTCCAAATTTTTTCATAACAATTTGGAAAATTTATCGCTACAAAATCTTTGAACCGCCGAAAAATTTTTTGTGCTAATGTTCCTGTTGAAAATAATGTAAAATTGACAGAGATTATGTCGTATTTACCAAGGATTGAACATTTTATCGAAAAAGGACAAAAATATCATCGCGTAAACACCTTTTCTAAAACGCTTGCAGAAACTTCCCCTAAAGACCTTATTTCTCTTGCAAAAAGACTTTCTTGTGAAATTAGAAAAAGGGAAAGTCGAATTACAATTTGCGAAGTTTCCGCAGAAATGGCGGAGGAATTGCAGGAGTTTTCAAATTCTCGCGGAATCGCGCTCAAAAGTCGGTCAAATTATGTCATTTTGTCTTGCTCAGTAAATATTGCTCAGGGCGAAGAAATAGAATCAGCTTTTAAGGTAAAAATTTTTTCTGATTTGAGCGATTTAGACGAAAACGCTTTTGTCGATTCGATAGTGCGCACGGCAACGGCAAAACTCGGCTCTCATTCAATTCCAAGCGGAAAATACGATGTTTTGTTTGACAAAAATGTTGTTCCGTATCTTTTAAAACCGCTTTTGCAACAACTTTCGGCCTTTAGCGTAAAAGAGCATTTGTCGCTTTTTGAAGGCAAGCTTGAAGAGCAAGTTCTTTCTAAAAAACTTACCATTTTGGAAAATCCACACTCAAAAACACCATTTGCATATTCTTTTGACGATGAAGGAATGCCTAGCCAAAAGAAAATGCTGTTTAATCGCGGAGTTTTAAAAACCTACCTTTACGATTTGGAAACGGCACAAAACGCAAACACACAAAGCACAGGAAACGGAACGCTTAAAGGCGGAAACATTCGCCCTGATTTAGGCTTTGTTGAAGTAAAAGCGGGGCGAAAAACTTTTGAAGAAACACTCGCCGACTTAAAAAAAGCCGTTTACATTACCGATATACAAGGAATTCATACGGGATTAAACACATCTTCAGGCGATTATTCACTGCAAGCGGAAGGTTTTTTAGTTGAAAACGGAAAAATTACGCACCCTATTTCTCTTATAACCGTAGCGGGCAATTTGCTCACGGATTTTGCAAAAGTCAGCCAAGTTGCAAACGATGTTGAATTAAGCATACAAGGTTTTTTGTCACCTTCGCTTGTGATAAAAAAGCTCGCCATTTCTGGAAACTAAAAAATGCGCACTTGACATTTTGTTGCATTTTTGCAATACTAAATCACCCTTGAAACTTCATGGGAAAGGATGGTGAACACAGATATGGCAAGCATCATTGTTGATGACAATGAAAACCTTGAAAAAGCAATCAAACGCTTTAAGAGAATGGTTGAAAAAGAAGGAATTATTCGCGAATACAAAAAACGTGAATATTACGAAAAGCCTTCTACAATCTTAAATCGCAAAAACAAGGCTTTACAGCGTAAATTGATGAAAAAAAATCATCGTCCTTATGAATCTAAATCTGCATATTGATTTATTCTTAAAGAAACGACTGCTCGTGTTTATGGGCAGTCTTTTTCTTTTTACAAGCATTTTAAGTTTATTTTCATGTGTTAGCACAAAATCCACAACGTCAGAAGCGGAAGATTTATTTTCTGAACAGACTTATATTCCAGAAACTTTTGTTTGGACAGAGTTTGAAGATTTCCCATGTATAAGTTTTTATGATTTTGTTTCTGAAAATAATGATTTTCCTGTCAAATATCATTTAATTAAAATAGACTTAAAAAATTCAAATCTAAAACTCGTATCTTATCCGCAAAATTATTCAGAAAAACACGGCACAAAACCAAAATCGCTTTCAGATTTTGCGCAAGAACAAAATTGCGTTGTGGCCATAAACACAAATCCATTTTCGCGCACAATTTTTTCTCAAAAAATTAAAGGGCTTTTTGCACCAGAAGGAAAAATTCTTTCTGCCCCAGAAGAACGATACGCTTCTTTAGTTTTTCTTAAAGCTTCTGAATCTTATCTTAAAGCAACAATAATTCCTTCGCAAAATGAATTTTCGGCAATAAAAGATGCAAAAGCCGCATTCGGTGGATTTTTTTCAGTTTTGCAAGATAAAACACCACTCAATTTTGCCATAAAAAGTTACGATAGGCGAAGTGCTGCGGGAGTTTCAGAAGATGGAAGCATTTTGTACCTTCTTTTAGTTGAAGAAAATCCTGGACTTTCCTACCAACAGTGCGCAAAACTTTTTTTAAACTTAAATTGTGAATCCGCACTTGAATTTGACGGCGGAAGTTCAGCCGAATTGTATCTTAACGGAAAAACTTTTCCTCAAAAATTTTACAAAGTTCCGCAGGCAACAGGTTTTGGCTTTGCAAAGAGGTAATTTATGAAAATGACACTTATGGGAACGGGTACAAGTCACGGAGTTCCCGTTATTACGTGTAATTGTGCGGTTTGCCGTTCAAGCGATGTGCGCGACAATCGTCTTAGGTGCAGTGCCTATATTTCTGAGCCAGAAAAAATTATAATTGACACTGGTCCTGATTTTAGAACTCAAGCGTTAAAGTATGGAGTTTCGACACCAAAAGCGGTATTTTTAACCCATTCCCATGCCGACCATCTAAATGGACTTGACGATTTGCGGATTTTTAGCCATACGCGGTCAATTGATAAATATAACAAAAACACAGAAACTGACGGCGACGGGCTAAAAGTGTATGCAAATGCAAACACCATACAAGACACAAAAACTCGCTTTGACTACATTTTTATGCCCGTAAAAGAAGGTGGCGGAAAGCCAAAACTGCAATTTATCGATTGTTCCTGTTTTACAAAAGACTCTCCTCTACAACTTGGCTCGCTTAAAATTGTTCCGATTCCGATTTTGCATGGCACTTTGCAAGATATGGGCTATTTGTTTGTAGAGCAGTCAGCGACTGGTGTAAAACACGGAATTGCATATTTAACAGATTGCAATTTTGTCCCAAAAGAATCCCTTTTGGCAGTAAAAGAAAGTTGCGATTCTCTTGACCATCTTGTAATTGACGGTCTTAGATTGCAATCCCATTCAACTCATTTTTCATTTGAAGAAGCCTTAACCGTGGCAAATGAACTTTCGCCCAAAAACACATGGCTCACTCACATAACACACGACCTTTCATTTGTGCAAATTTCCGAATTTCTCTTGGCGATTTTGGATAATTTTCCAAATTTAAAGGTTGCTTTAAAAAACGGCGGAAAAGTTAGCCCCGCATTTGACGGTTTAATTCTTAAAACAGACTTAAATTAAACAAAAAGCCGCATCGCACAAAAAATAGTTCGTAGCATAAACAAAAAACCCGCCTTACGTGGCGGGATTTACACAGAACTACAAAAACAACTAATTCTGTTTTGCAACAGGAACATTTGCAGGATGCACATTTACCTTTTTTGTTACAAAATCACTTCTTAGGCATTGTGTGCAAATGCGAAGGGTTGTTGTTGTTCCGCCAATCTCAGTTTTTATCTTAAGAAGATTTGGTTTCCAAGTGTGACGTGTATGATTGTAGGACTTACTTACCCTATTACCGTGCATTGGGTGTTTGCCACAAATATCGCATGTTCTTGACATTTAATTTACCTACCTATCCAAAATATAAGTTTTTACATTATAATGAATCACGAAAATAGTGTCAATCGCTAATTTGCGCAATTAAAATGCGGGAGGAATAAAATCAATCGCCATTGTTTCTTCAAAGCCGTACATTAAATTCATATTTTGTACAGCCTGCCCCGCCGCTCCTTTTATCATATTGTCAAGCACACTCACAATTTGCAAATAATTTCCTCCATTTACTACAAAAACTTGAATGTCGCAAAAGTTTGAAAATCTAACCGTTCTAGTGGTGGCATTTACTCCGTCAGGCAAAACGCGGACAAATGGCTCATTTTTAAAGGTATTTTTGTAAACTTCACGAATTGCCGTAGCCATTTCTGAAGCATTTGTGCAAGATGCAATAAGTTGTTTTCCGTGTGCATTTAATGGAGCGTAAATGGTTGTTAAAATTCCGCGATTCATCGGAACAAGATGGGGCGTAAAAATCACATTCACAGATTCTCCCTGTATAATAGAAAGATTTCGTTCAATTTCACTTTGATGGCGATGATTTCCTACTTTGTATGCGGAAAAACTTTCTCCACATTCGCAAAACTGATTCGACATTGACGGATTTCTGCCAGAGCCTGTAACTCCGCTTTTGCTGTCAACAATAATGCAAGAAGTTTCAACAATTTTTTCCTTGAGCGCAGGCAAAAGTCCGAGCGTTGCACTTGTAACATAGCAACCTGGATTTCCGATGATTCTTGCCTTTTTTATCTCTTCGCGATTCATTTCGGGCGAACCGTACACGCTTTCTTTGTGAACTTCTGGAAATTCCCAATCTTTTTTGTACCATTCCTTAAAAGTTGCTTCATCTGTGCCATATCTAAAATCCGCACTCAAATCGATTAACTTTTTATTGTTTTTTACACAAAAATCCGCGTACCGCTCTGCAATACCATGCGGGAGTGCCGTAAAAATTATATCGGATTTTTCAACAACTTGCTCCGCTGTCAGCAAAGAGCCGTCGCACTTTTGCCCCAACTGAAAAAGCAAATTCTGGTATACAGAATCAATTTTTTGCCCTTCAAAACTAACGGAGCTGCAAAAGATTTTTTCAACATTCGGATGTTTAAGCAAAATCCGCAAAAGTTCAACGCCCGCATAACCTGTTGAACCGATAATTCCAGCTTTTATCATAATTCCCCCAAAATGTCTTTCGTAACCCCCAAAAAAGTAAATTGTTCATAAAAATGGAGGTTGTATCAATTTTAAAAAAAATGATACACTAGAGCAATGAAACATTCAAGATTCAGCGAAAAAAAAGTATTTAAATGTGGCTTTTGCGCAAGGTCGATTTTGACGGCAATTTTGCTAACATCCATTTTTACAAGTTGTATGACAGTTACCCCAGTTCCGCCCGATGCAACAGACCGAGAAATTATTCAAATGGCACAAAATGCTTTTGATGCAGGAAATTCCCGCGCTGCCGAAGAATACTACAAAACACTTGTAAAGCGGTATGGTACAAACATAAACGATTACATAATCGGTCGCTACGAATTAGCACACATTTATGTTAAAAAGAAAAAATATAATTTAGCCGCTCCCATTTTATACGAATTGAATTCCGCTTACGAAAGTAGTTTGCCAGGTCAACTTCCTGCTGATTACGGAAAATTAGTCGCTTTAGATTGGAACAAAATTCCGCAAGCCACAAAAGATGAAGTGATTCAAAAGGAGCTTGAAGCCGAAGAAAGCCGAAAAAGTGCCGATGAAGAGGCTTACGCAAAAGAAATGGAAGACTACTATACAGAATTACAGAGTATTCAAGATGAATTTGACTCTTGGGAACAAGAAGATTTGACCGAAGAAGAATCAAATGCCCAAGCCGAAAAATAACTTAGGGATGTCACTTTTGCCCGTCATTCTGAGGGGGTAACACGCAAAGAATCTAGCGTTTGTTTTACAGTGAAACTAGATTTTTCAGGGCGGGCGAAGCCCTATTTCCCCTTCAAAATGATAGATTTTTAGAAATTTGACATTCAAGTCTAATAAACCTGAGCGGAAACAGGGTTTCCGAACAGGTCTAATGTTTAACGATTTTTGTCTGGAACAATCATTGTGTCAATTTTGACATTTTTTTGTTTGGCAAGAAGCAATACCATTTCTTGCGTTATCTTTTTTACACCGCGTGGTTTTGGGTGAGGTTCTGCGTCTCCAATCAAAATGATTCGTTTTTCCGCTTCCTCTCTCCAATCAAAATATTCGAGCCCAGCATACAAAGCTTCAAAAACTGCTTCTGGGCGGTCGCCACCTTCATTTCCGTGTATAACAGGAGAAGCGAGATTTTTTTCAAAAACCTTTAAATTATCTGTAAATGGAAAAGGTTTTACGGGTAAACTTTTGTAAGAATAGGAATCGCCATAATCGCGATAAAATACAAGTCCTATTCTAAAATCGCCCCATTTTTTTGTCTGCTCTTTAAATCGCGGAAGCCAGTTTTTTGAAAGCGATTCCAAATCATCTTTCATACTCCCTGTGGTATCTATTGCAAACAAAATATCCACAATCTGTTCATTTTCCAAATCATCAAGCAAAGAAATTAAATCGTCTGGCAAAGAATCTGAACTACTTGAATAAGTTATTTTGCCATCGCCACCGTCTGCAAGCTCTTCAAAAGCAAATGCCGCAGTTGGATTAAAATCGTCTATAAGAATTACGGGCGTATTTGTAATTTCAATCTCTGTTTCTTTAGGTTCGGGAAAATCAAACATAAACGGATTATCCTTAAAATCACCTGAATAATCGCCATATTTTTCTGTAAAAGTGCGAATATTTACAAAAGTTCCCTTTCCAATTTTTACAGTGCCATTTCTTGTCCAAGGATAACCGAATTCTAATACTGGGGGGATGTATATTAAAAAACATTCGCCCAAATTTTTATAAGTATCCACCGTTGAAGAAATTAAACTGTTTTTTGCATAAGGCGAATCCAAAATTTTTCCGTTTAAGTATCTAATTTCATCTCCATTTAAGGAATTGTATTTTAATGCGCGATAGGCAAAATTGTCTTCCTTGCCTTCTGGGTCACGAGTTGTTTCAACGAGCATTACACTCTGAACGCCGGGCTTTTTTTTGATATACAAATTGATTCCCGATTTTTCTGTTCCAATTGAACGCCCGCTATTATATTCTACAGCAATGTCTTCTTGCAAAATTGTCAAATCGACATCAGCAAAACAAAATCCTAGTGCAAAAAAAGATGCAAAAAGAGAAAACAAGTATTTCTTTGTCATACAACTATTTTCGGTGTTTTGCACGAGCAATTTTAGCAAGAATCTAAAAAAACACAAGACAAATAGCAAAAACAATGCTATACTAAAATCCTATGACCGAAAATGAGCAGAATCAAGATTTTACTTTTACATCAGTCAATTTAGATTCCTTTTTTGAAGATATTGAACCAGTTTCAGATTCAATTAAGATTGGAATCACACTTTTAACACCACGCCAAGAAGAACTTACTCGAAAATTGGTGGCAGCTTTAAAAAAGAATTCCCCAAGCCATGTTGCCATTTTGGAAAAACGCTTAAGCGATATGCAACTTTTGTCAACCGCAATAGCGCAATTCCCTTCGCTTTTAGAGCGGACAATTACAAACACTTCAATTCGTACCCCAGAGGGGCTTATTGATAACCTTGTAGCCTATCAGGAAGAAGGGGACAATCTTCTTCATATGCCGTCAAAGGCGGAATTAGGGCGGGGATTCCTTGTCGCAAAAATTCACAGTTTTTATTCAATGACAAAACTCGCAAAAGACCATGCAAAAATGACCGATGCAGAGGTAAAAGAATACAATGACGAAACGGTCGCAATGATGTTTACCCTCATGGCAGAAGATGTGTATTTAAACTTGATTCGCGATAAAACGCTGAATATGGATTTGCGAAAGCAATTATCTTACGCGCTCATAACGCTTTGGGAACATCGCTCGGACCAAACGATTACAGATATTGCGCCCGTTTTACAAAGTATTTGGTCGGCACGCAGAACTTTAGCTCCCGCTTTTGGCACAATGATGGGAACAAGCGAACTTTTGCTTGTTAGTATACAAATGGATAGTCAATGGACGCAATTTATAAAAGACCGCTTAGGCGATACAGACGTTTCTCAGTCAATGGAAGAATTTTTGTTTGGGCTTTCTTACGAACAAATTTTGCGGTTGCGGTCAATTTTAAAAAGTCAAGGTGTAAAAGCGATTGGTCGCGATGAAGTAAGTGCGTATCTTGGCGAGCGGGTTAAAACTGACATAAGTCTTGACTATCGTGATTTTTATCTTCTATATACTATACGCCGCGATAATGCGCGTGCAAGACAACGTTTGCGCTTGCCAGGCCCAAAAAAAACCTTAGAAGACCATTTTATTCGCTACGTTATGGAAAAAAATCAAGAACAGCAACTAGAAAACGCCCTACTTGGAAAAGGCAACGAATAGTTGAATTTTCTCGATTTTTCCGCTTTTCAAAAATGGCAGTTTGCATTGACCAACCAACAAAAAATTTGTTAGAATAAAGCAACAGATACTATACTTGTTCTAAAACTGAACTTTCTGAACAATTTTACTCTGTTTTAGAGTTGCCAACACTCTCAAGGGGAGAATAATGCCATACTCCGAACCAACTGAACTTGCTGTGGTTGCCTGTCCTGGTGGAGAATCTTTTGCAAATGAAGTGATTACCCACCTGCGCCACATGTACAAACACCGCTTTAGCTTAAAAAGCGATGTTATTTCTAAGCGATACAATCTTGACAAAGATTCTCTTGTTCAACAAATAAATTTGGACAATGATTTACGAACAAGTGATTTGTGTATCAAGGGAATGGTTGATAAGTATCGCCCGCCAATGTTCAAGGTAAACACAAGATTCACCTATTTTGCAAATGGCGAATTCAAGTGTGAGCTTTTGGATTCTGTGCGCGGAAAAGATGTCTTCATTTTTCAAGATGTAGAAAATCACGAAAAGATTCCATTAAATGACGGTAAAAATCAAATGGCGTTGAGTGTAAACGACCATGTGATGAGTCTTTTGGTAGGAATTGATGCAGTTCGTCAAGCTGGGGCAAAACAAATTACACTAGTTTTACCCGTATATCCGTATAGTCGTCAGCATAAAAAGAAAGGACGAGAAGGTCTTACCGCCGCACTTTTAGGTCATATTTACGAAAGTATGGAAGTTAAGCGAATTATAACGCTCGATTTACATTCGCGCGAAATTGTAAACGCTTTTAGCCACACTCACCTTGAAAATCTGCACGCTTCTTACCAAATTATTCGGGAACTTGCAAAAGTAATTGACCTTACAAAAGAGGATTTGGTTGTTGTTAGCCCAGACACAGGTGCAATCGACAGAAACAAATTCTATGCAACAGGCTTAAAAAAATCGCTCGCAATGATTTACAAGGAACGCGATTATTCGATTGTAACTCAAGACGCAAAAAATACGAACATAAAAAGCATAAAACTTTTGGGCGATGTTCACGGAAAAGTTGCATTTATGGCGGACGATATGTTAGGAACGGGCGGAACGCTCCTAAAAGCGATGGGCTTTTTGCACGAACAGGGAGCTACAAAAGTTATTGCTGCAATTAGTTTGCCATTTTTTACTGGAAATGCTGTACAATTGTTCGATGAAGCCTATAAGCAGGGGCTTTTCTATCGCATAATTGGAACAAATGCGGTGTATCACGAAGAACTTTTAAAACGCGAGTGGTACATCAGCACAAACGTGAGTGGTTTATTTGCAAATGTAATTACGCGCCTTCATCACAATCAGTCATTGAGCGACCTTATGGATAATCGTTCAATAATCGACAAAATGATAAAAGCGAGTCGTCCTGCGGAAACAAAAGACGAACATTTAGCAGACCCAACAGGTGTTGCGGTAAACAACTGCGACCCAATCGCCTAAAATGAAAGCCGTTCTGTGTGCAGACATTGGAACTTCTTCTTTAAAGGCAGCCGTAATTTCTTTTAGCGGAATAGTTTTAGGGCGTAGCCGACAAGCATTTTTGCGCTACTACACCGAAACTTCCGCAAAAGAATGGTTTTTTAGCCTAAAATGCGCAATTTTAGACATACAAGCGCAATTAGAAGCAAAAAGCCAAAAACTTGAACTCTGCGCCTTGTGCATAAGCGGAAACGGGCCTACCATTTGTGCACCCACAGGCGAAACACTTTTGTGGAATCACAGTGCTCCTCAAAATTCGTATCAAGGGGATTCGCTTTTTATTCCGAGAATCCTTTCATTTAAAGATAAATTTAAGGAAGTTTGGAAAAAATCTGATATTATCTTCAGCGGACCTGAGTTTTTAATTTGGCAGTTAACAGGAAACGCGCTTTCTATTCTGCCCGAAAAACGCTATACAAATGCCTATTGGTCTTTAGATAGTCTTAAATCGAGTGGATTAAGCGATGAAGAAGCAAAAAAGCTCCCCGATTTTGTTTCTCCCGCAAGCAAAGCTGGAAATCTTACAGAAAATGCCGCAAAAGATTTAGCACTTTTAAGCGGACTTCCTGTTTTTTGCGGTGCGCCAGATTTTATAAGTGCTTTGGTGGGAACAAACACGCTTTCTGTAGGTTCTTTGTGCGACCGAGCAGGCTCTAGCGAAGGCTTAAATTTGTGTACAAAAGAGCCGTTAAACGCGGAGGGGATTCGTACTTTGCCTTCGGTGATTCCTGATTTGTGGAATGCGAGCGTACTTTTGCCCGCTTCTGGAACGCAATTTGAAGCTTTTAGAAAAAAAATCGAGCGCGAATGTGGAAGGGAAATTTCATTTAAAGAATTAGTCGATTCTTGTGTTACAAGCGATGGTTCTAAAGCAAGTCTTGACCAAGGAAAATATTTGATGTTGCAAACAGCATTACAAGTGCGCGATGGGATTTTCCTTTTGAAAAAAAACATAAATGCGCAGCGCGAGGCGGGTTTTGTTCCAGATTCTATGATGATTACAGGCGGGCAAGCGCAAAATTCTAGTTGGAATCAAATGAAAAGCACAATTACAGGGCTTAAAATTAAAGTTCCCGAATGTAGCGATGCCGAATTGATAGGAGATGCGGTGTTTGCATTGCTTGGACTCGGCGTTTTTGATTCAATTAAAAAAGGGGCAGACAGCCTTTGCCGAATTTCTGAAATTTTTGAGCCACAAGAATGAAAATCTATTCAATTCCTGATACCATTACAACAATTATTTTTGACATTGACGGAACTCTTTACACAAATTCAGATTATGTTAAGGAACAAGTTGATGTGCAACTTAGACATTGGGCAAAAATCAACGGAATGTCCGCAGATGAAGCAAGAAAAAAAATGGCAAATTTTAGAGAAAATTGGGCTTTATCGCACGGGGGAGAAAAAATCAGTTTGGGAAACGCTTTTATCGCATTTGGTGTAGACTTAGAAACGAGCATTAAATGGCGAAACGAACTTCTTGTACCTGAAAATTATCTTAAAGTAGACAAAAAATTATTTGACGCACTTTCTGCGCTTAAAAAAACAAAATGCGTATCTTATGTATGCGTTACAAACAATCCAGTTCAGGCGGCAAAGCGAACATTAAAGGCACTCGGAGTAGAAAAACTTCTTCCGCAGGTAGTCGGGCTAGATTCTTGCAAAAAATCAAAACCCGCAAAAGAAATGCTTGAATTAGCATTAAAAATTACAGGCGCAAAAGCAGAAAATTGCTTATCGGTGGGTGACCGTTACGACATTGACCTTGCACTCCCCTTGCAATTAGGAATGGGAGCTGTCTTGGTTACAGGCGTTGAAGACGTTTATAATCTTTGCAACCGCCTTTCTGAAAATCTGTCATTTTGAGGGGACAAAAAATACTGAAGTTTCCGAACACTTTTAATGACATATTAGACAGACTCTAAAAATTCTTCTATAAGTTACAGATTTTTTTGCCGTTAATCTAAAGGGTGAGAGTTTCTTAAAAAATTAGAATTTTAAAGATATACTTGTATACTTACGCACTTGTGTGCTTAATTTATGGATTTGGGGGCTAGAGATATATGGAAATTTTACCTTTAGAAGGGGAACTTAGATTTACAAATTCTGGTAAAATGGAATTGTTCTTTTTGGGAACAGGGAGTGCCTTTGTTAAAGAAAATTTTCAGACAAATCTCCTTATAATAAAAGGAAATGACCATTTGCTCATTGACTGCGGAACGCTCTGTCCTTTTGCATTTCATTCTTACAAATCTTCCGTTGTAAAAGTTAAGAACATTTTTTTAACGCATAGCCACTCCGACCACATTGGTGGCGTTGAAGAATTAGCCCTTTTGCACAAATACGGCGACAAAATTCGACCAAAAATGATTGTTACCGACCGTTACAAACGCATTTTGTGGCTTCAGAGTTTGCGCGGAGGGCTAATGTACGGCGAACAGGACAAAAAAGATCCCGTACCAGACGAAAAAAGGCGCTTTTTAACATTTGAAGACTATTTTGAACAAATAAAACCGCGCCTTATCACAAAAAAACCGCGCGATATGTACGAAGCTCAAATTGGCGAAATTAACGTAAAAATGTTTCGCACAATGCACATTCCTGGGGACGTGCCTTCTTGGAGAGAAAGTGCGTGGAGTTGCGGCGTTATTTTAAATGACAAAATTCTTTTTTCTGGGGACACGCGCTTTGACCCCGAATTAATTACCTGGCTTGAAAAACAATTTAAGATTGATTACATTTTTCATGATTGTCAGGCGTTTACAGGCGGTGTTCATGCTGCCCTTAGCGAGTTAGAAACGCTCCCTGCGGCGACAAAGGAAAAAATGTATCTTTGCCATTACAGCGACAATTTTAGCAATTTTGACGCAAAAGCACACGGTTTTGCAGGTTTAACAGAACGTGGCGTTTACTATTGCGTTGAATAATTTTGTTTGAATTGGGTTTTTAGGCATATTTGTAGAATTATGGGCATTTTCTAGAGAATGCCCTAATTTTTACTACACAATGAGTCCGCTACAAATAGGACTTTGCGCACCACCTTTTGCCTATAAAAAGAAAAAGTGCCTTTATGCACAAACGGGCTTTCCCACCCTCCGCAAAAAATAAAACTCACCTTGATTCAACGGCACAACTTTATTATACTAGATTTGTATTAAAATTGTTTTTGAATAGTTTTGTACAAAAGAGGCGCAGAAATTGCGTTGTTTTAGGAGAATTTAGGATGGGTGAAAATTACTTTAACAAAATTCCGTGGAGAGTTGCTCGCCAAGAATTAGGACATTGTCGCCAGATGGCTCGTGAAGAGTTCAAAGACGGAACAAAAGCACTTCAGGGTAAAAAAATCGTAATTATCGGTTGTGGCGCACAGGGGCTTAATCAGGGCTTAAATTTACGCGATTCAGGAATGGACGTTTCTTACTGCCTTAGAAAAGAAGCTATTGAGCAAAAACGCCAGTCTTGGAAAAATGCCACTGAAAATGGTTTTAAAGTTGGAACTTATGAAGAATTGCTTCCTACCGCCGATGTTGTTGGAAATCTTACGCCAGACAAGCAGCACCACGAAGTTGTTGCAAACCTTATGAAATACATGAAAAAAGGAAGCGCGTTGTGGTACAGTCACGGCTTTAATATGATTGAAGAAGGCGAAATTATCCGCGATGACATAACGGTATTTTTGATGGCACCAAAAGGACCTGGAACAGAAGTTCGTAACGAATACGTGCGTGGCTTTGGCGTTCCAGAGTTGATTGCAGTTCACCCTGCAAATGACCCAGAAGGACGCGGAATGGCTTTGGCAAAAGCTTTGGCTTGCGCAGAACGCGGAGAAACGGCAGGCGTTTTGGAAAGTTCTTTTATTGCAGAAGTAAAATCTGACCTTATGGGCGAACAAACAATTCTTTGCGGACTTTTGCAAGCGGGAACAATTCTTTCTTATGACAAAATGGTTGAAAACGGAATCGCACCAGAGTATGCCACAAAATTGTTAATGCACGGCTGGAATGTCATTAGCGAAGCATTAAAATGGGGTGGCGTTACAGGAATGATGGATCGTTTAAGCAATCCCGCAAAAATTCGCGCAAATGAAATTTCTAAGCAGCTTAAAGAAATTATGACTCCGCTTTTCCAAAAACACATGGACGACATCATCAGTGGAAAATTCAGCTCAACAATGATGGCGGACTGGGCAAATGGAGATAAAGACTTGCACGAATGGCGCGAAAGTTATGCAAAAATTCCATTTGAAACCGAAAAAGAAAGCGATGAAGAAATTAGCGAACAAGAATACTTTGACAAAGGAATTTTGCTCGTTGCATTTGTAAAAGCTGGTTGCGAATTGGCATTTGAAACTATGGTTGCAAGCGGAATCAAACCAGAAAGTGCCTACTACGAAAGTTTACACGAAGTTCCACTTATTGCAAACCTTATTGACCGTCGCAGATTGTACGAAATGAACAAAGTTATTTCTGATACAGCTGAATATGGTTGCTACTTGTTTGCTCGTGCTTGCGTTCCGCTTTTAAAAGAAAAGTTTATGGATAGCGTAACAACTGCGGATATTGGAAAAGGCTTGGATGTAAAAACAAATAGCGTTTCTAACCAACTGCTAGTTCAAGTGAACGAAGAAATTCGAAATCACCCGATTGAAGCAGTCGGCAAAAAATTGCGCTCTTATATGACATCAATGAAAGCGTTGGTGTAAACTTTTAAGGAAACCTCTAAAAATCAATTTTTAGAGGTAACTCTGAAAATGCGACAACTTAGCGGGAGTGCTAATCGGCACTCCCCTAAAATGTTTAAAGCTCCACGCGAACGTGAAACAAGTGAATGTCTTTTTGCAAAACAATTTGCACAGTTTGCGTTTGATTTTCTTCTTTTTGCAAAAGAAATTCTTTGGGAACTGAAATTTTTCTTTCTAAAAGCGTATGC
>CALCEK010000231.1 GCA_937900125.1 uncultured Treponema sp.
CGCCGCAAGGCTTGCCTTCGCCTTTGCAGCAGGGCTTCGGCTCGCCGCAGCCTTCAAGGCGCTTCAGGATGAGGTCTTTCTGCTCATCGAGGTTCAGGTTGGCGAAGTTGTCCCAAGCGGCTTTCATTTCGGCGCACTTGGCTTCCATCTCGGCTTTCTTGGCTTCGCACTCGGCCTTTTGATCGTCGGTCATTTCGGCCATTTTCTTCTCACATTCTTCCTTGGCTTCCTTGCAGCAGGCTTTGCCTTCGGCTTCCATTTCGGCCCTCTTGGCATCCATTTGGGCGAAAACATCGCAAGCCTTTTGGATCAAAGCGTCCTTGTCGGCTTCGGCCATGTTTTCCCAGTTGGCGAATTCGGCCTTCAAGGCACCCATGGGGCATTCGTGCTTTTCTTCAACGACTTCGGTCTTCTCCTCGGAAGCAGGCTCGTTGGTTTGTTCAGGTTGTTGTTTAGGGGTGTTGTTGCAGGCCACCATGAAGAGGGTAGCCAAACCTAAAGTTAAGAATAACTTCTTCATTTTTAATGAGTTTTAGTTGTTGATTTGGTGTTTTTGTCGTTTTTTGAGCGGGCAAAAATACGAATTATTTTGTTTGGTCGCCGAAAAATCTCTTTTTTTGGGAAATTTGCTCCTAAATAGTCGATTTGGACGCGATAAAAAATAAAAGAGGAAACCTTTTGCGGGATTGCATAAAATTCCTAATTTTGCGGCCAAAGTTTTTGTGGTCGGAATTTTCGACTGCTCACTGAAAGACAATGCGTTAATTCATCATGCAATAAACGGAGAACCAACAAGGGAAGCAAAATTGATATGAACGAAGCCGTTATCATAAGCAAGCCAGCCGACATTGAGGCCATCAAGCACCACATTTACGAGGTGCGGGGTGTGCGTGTCATGCTTGACCGCGACTTGGCCGAGCTTTATGGTGTGGAAACGCGCGTCTTGAATCAGGCTGTCAGGCGCAACATCGGACGTTTCCCCGAGGATTTCATGTTTGCAATGACCGAAGAGGAAATGGAGATTTGGAAATCACAAATTGTGATGTCCAATTCCATTCGGATGGGTATGCGGCGGCCTCCTGTTGTCTTTACCGAGCTAGGCATAGCAATGCTCAGTTCGGTGTTACGCTCGGAGACGGCCATACAGGTCAACATCAATATTATGAGGGCGTTTGTGATGATAAGGCAAGCGGTTTCGGCATGGCACGATGCTAACTTGAAAATAGAGCAACTTGGTCATAAGGTTGACCAGTTGAACAACTATGTGGAAGAGATTCTGCACGACCAAAACGACGTCAATAGGATGCAGGAGGAAACCAATAATGAAATTGCTGTGCAGATTGAAGCCTTAAACGATGCCCTTGACCAATTGAGGGAGAAGAACGATAAGCCGAGAAGACATATTGGGTACAAAAAAGAGGAAGAAATAATTGCAGAAACGAACGAAATTCACTAATCATAAATTAATTCCAAAACATTCAAAACAATTATGGCAACCGCTTTACTTTCTGAAAATTATCCTTCTGACAAAAAAATTGAATGTCCAGGTAGAATTATTTATGGCGACCGCACTTTTAGATGCCACGTTGGACTTCCAGGACATGGTTGGCTTGACTTAAAAAATGCACTAGCGCAATCTTGTGACGTATATTTTTGGGTTGTTGGGCGCGACACACTTGGTGTTGACAAAATTGCCGCCTACGCTCAAGAGTTTGGATTTGGGCGTCCACTCCAAATTGACCTCCCAGCTCCGTCAGACGGATTTGTTCCAACTGCCATGTGGAAAGAAAATCGATTTCACGAAAAATGGCTTGGTGGCGACACAATGAATATGTCTATCGGACAAGGCTATACACTTGTTACGCCTTTGCACGTTGCAAATATGATGGCAATGGTGTGCAATAGTGGAAAAATCTATAAGCCGCATCTTTTAAAAGAAGTTCGTGACCCAGGTACAAATGAAGTTATAGAAAGTTTTTCTCCCGAAGTTATGCTAGAATCCACCATTGACAAAAATATTTGGAAAGAAGTTCAAAACGATTTGCGCTACACCATAACCGATGGAACCTCAGTTTACCCAATGCACAATAAAATCGTAAAAATCGCAGGTAAAACAGGAACGGCAGAAGTCAATGGATATGCAAAAAATCACTGGCACTCTTGGATGATAGCGTATGCCCCTTATGATGCCCCCCCAGAAGACCAAGTTGTTGTGGTAACGCTTGTTGAAGCCGTAAACACATGGGAATGGTGGGCACCTTATGCGACAAACATAATTATACAAGGAATTTTTGCAAATCAAAGCTACGATGAAGCCGTAAACACCTTGGGCTTTAGGTACATTTTGCAACAACAAGGACGCCGTGAATAATGAAATTGAAATTTTTAACATATTTTGATTATCTGCTGATTTTTTTTGTAATGGTTTTAAGCGCACTTGGACTCGCTTTCATTTATTCTTCGGGATTTAATTCTGACGGACTTCTTGTTTCTAATGAATACAAAAAACAGATTGTTTGGATTTCTGTGGGGTTTGTCATAATGATAGCGACAACTTTAATCGATTACAGAAAAATCAAACGTTTTACACCATACGCATATATAGGTATAATTATAATACTAATTCTAACATTCTTTTTTGGAAGAAAAGTAAAAGGCGCAAGAAGCTGGATTGGAATAGGGGAATTAGGAATACAACCTTCCGAATTAGGAAAAATCATTTTTGTATTATTTTTAGCCTGGTACTTAGACAGGTCGCAACATCAAGATGAAAGAAAACGCTTTATAATTTCACTGGGAATAATGCTCATTCCAATGGGACTTATTTTAATGCAACCCGATTTGGGAACCGCAACCGTTTATTTGCCGATTTTTTTGTTTATCTGTTATGTTGCAAATCTACCATTACGATATATAATGCTCGTAATTGGAACGGCAGCGGCAACAATCATTTTTACCGTTTTACCAATTTGGCAATCAGAAATAGCGCATATTAACATCCCCGCAATTTCAGTTTTAACAAATACAAGATTGCATCTTTTGCTCATTTTTGCAGGTTTTGCAACATTTATAATTGGACTTTTAGGGGAAATTTCATTAAAAAGAAAATATTATTATTGGATAGCCTTTGTTTCTGGAATAATTACATTGTCATTGGCTCTATCGCTTGTGGCTGGTAAAGTCCTAAAAACCTATCAAGTTCAGCGTCTGATTGTATTTCTTGACCCATATTCCGATGCGCAAGGCGCAGGCTGGAACATCATTCAGTCAAAAATCGCAATCGGTTCTGGAAACTTGCGCGGGCGCGGTTTTAAAATGGGAATTCAAAGTCACTATCGTTTTCTTCCCGAACAAAGCACGGACTTTATTTTTAGCATTTTAGCCGAAGAAATGGGCTTTATTGGCGGAATAATTCTTTTTTTGGCTTTTTTGGGGATTTTTGTTAGGATTATCCGAATTATCCGAGATTCAACAGATTTATACGGAACTTTAATTTGTAGCGGGATTTTAGGAATGTTTTTCTACCATTTTATAATTAACGTTGGAATGGTTATGGGAATTATGCCGATTACAGGAATTCCGCTTCCATTTCTTTCTTACGGTGGTTCAGCGTATCTTACAAATATGCTTGCAATTGGATTTGTAATGAGTATAAATGCACGCCGCATGGATTTTTCGGTGATTATATAATGAATTTAGTTCATCCTTTAGAAGATTTTGGGGCAAAATTAAATTCTGTTCAAGTTCCATCGCGCTATCTTGGCGGAGAATACGGAAGCATCATAAAACCCCATTCGCCATCTGATTCGTATTTTAACGTTGGAATCGCTTTTCCCGATTTGTATGAAATTGGAATGTCAAATTTGGCAATAAAAATTATCTACAACGGATTAAATGCGCTAAATGATGTGCGGTGCGAGCGGGTGTTTGCGCCCGACACAGATTTTGAATCGCTTTTAAAAGAAAAAAATCTTCCATTATATACATTAGAAACTGGAATTCCACTTTATGAACTCGATGTCCTTGCTTTTTCAATTGGTTACGAATTAGGAATAACAGAAGTTTTGGCAATGCTTGATTCTGGAAAGATTCCCTTAACAAGCGATGAAAGAAAAAACGGAAAATATCCGCTTATTATTGCAGGCGGTTGCGGAGTTACAAATCCCGCCCCAATTTCAGATTTTTTTGACGCAATTATGATAGGAGAAGCAGAAGCGGGGCTTTTTCCACTGATTCAAGAACTTGCCGAATACAAAAAAAATGGATTTTCAAAGGCGAAAGTTTTTGAATTGCTAAACCAAAAATCATTTTTGTGGACAAAAGAAAAATCCAAAAGTCAAAAAATAACTTATCGCGCAGTACAAAACAATTTTGGTCTTACAAAATCCGTTCCAACTTGGTTTCCGCTGCCAGCCGTCAAACCTGTGCAAGACCACGGAGTTGTTGAAATTATGCGCGGGTGTCCGAACGGCTGCCGTTTTTGTCATGCGGGAATATATTATCGACCTTCGCGGGTAAAAAGCGTTCCGCTCATAATTGAAGAAATCGACCATCTCGTTTTTGACGCTGGCTATCGTGAAATTAGTCTTAATTCGTTAAGTTCTGCCGATTTTCCCGATATTGACACTTTGCTCGATACGCTAAACGAACGCTACAAGGGGTACAATGTTTCTTTTCAGCTTCCTTCGCTAAAAGTAAACAGTATGTCGCTCCCGATTTTAGAAAAAATTTCTACAGTGCGCAAAAGCGGCTTAACCTTTGCAATCGAAACCCCCGAAGAATCTTGGCAGTTAAGTCTTAACAAAGAAGTGTACGCGCAGCATTTAGAAAGCGTCATTAAAGAAGCTAAACAAAAAGGGTGGAGCAGTGCAAAATTTTACTTTATGATAGGGCTTCCGTTTGGCGATTCTGAAGAAAAGGTGATTGCCGATTTTTTACTCGATTTGCAAAAAAAAACGCGGATTCAATGCACAGTGAATGTGGGACTTTTTATTCCAAAACCGCACACACCATATCAATGGGTAAAACAACTTACGCCCGAAGCCGCCGAAAAAAAAATGGACTACCTTTACGCTTCTTTGCCGCGCGGAAAATTCAAAATAAATAGGCACAATTTTGACGCAAGCATTTTGGAAGGATTATTTAGTCGAGGTGATTCACGAGTTTGCAAACTGATTTTAGCTGCATTTAAAAAAGGGGTGCGCTTTGACGCTTGGGACGACCATTTGCGGACAAATATGCCCATTTGGAAAGAAGTTTTTTCTTCTGCCGATTGGGGCGTTTTTTCGTGGATTTACAAAACTTGGGATTTAGAAGAAAAACTTCCTTGGGACGATGTATCGCTTGGAAGTACAAAAGCGTTTTTCAAAAAAGAATGGCAAAAATCACTTTCACATACATTAACGCCACGCTGCGAGAGTGAGTGTAAACACCCATGCGGTATTTGCAATAAAACACAAAATATTACAGTTTACAGCAAAAAAACATTAGAAAATACTTTTAACTGTCTACAAAATAATACAATTGTTCAACCAAAAGAATATCCCAAAAGTAATATTCCGCTTTTGTATCGAGCCGTTTTTACTTTTTCCCGCCAAAATGGGGGCGAATACACAGCCTATCTTTCCCAAGTTGAGATTTTTCACAAAGCCATTTTGCGAACAAAACTTCCATTTGTATTTACGGTCGGTTTTAATCCCTTGCCACGCTTAGAGTTTGCAACAGCTCTTACATTGGGACTTCCTTCTATAGAAGAAGTAGGTTCTTGCTTGTTGTACGAAAATATTTCCCCAGATGTATTTCTTGAACAAATGAACAAAGTTTTGCCACAATTTTTTAGGCTTAAAGAAATCTTAATTTTTCCTGTAACAAATCTTCGAAAGCGCGAAGCATTAAGCCAAAGTCTTTGGGGCGGAATTTATAGTTATCAATTTTTTTCCGATTTGAATTGTGCGGAATTTTTAGCCTTGCCAAAAACAAAAGAATTTTTATGCAATACAGAATATTCCGTAACGGATAGCACAACAATTACCTTAAAATTACCTGTAAGTGATAAAGCATTTAGAAAATTACTAGAAGATTACTTTGAAAAAAAATGGTATGAAATTGTACAAATAAAAAAATTGTCAACTTTAGCAAAACCACAAATAGATGGCTGGACTGCCGAAGATGAAGAAAATTGGCGATTAAACAACAAATCCTTTTCAAAAACCAACACAAAAATTATTGATGAAAAACCGATTTCTTTCATTGAACTTTATACCAAAATTGCAGCGGTAAACAAAGAACTAATACAAAAACGCGAATCTCTTACCAAAAAACAAATTGAGTTTTACGCCGAACACCCAGATTTAAAAGAAAAACGCCAAAACTCTTAAAGGGGCGAGGCGGGTATATATTTGTTAGGGGATTCCTTATTTTATTTAGGTAGACAGAATATACCTTATAGAAAGTAGAGAAACTTGATTTTTCGGGGCGACAACCGCAAAATGACAAGGATTCCTTATATACAAAATCATATTTATGCTAATAAACTTAATTTTTCACGGATAAAATCGCCTTTTGCCTTTAGGTCAATTTGCCCTGTTTGCAAAATCAACTGATTTGGAGCTGTTGGATTTAATCTAACTTTTCCAGAATTTGTTTTTACCAATTTTAGCACTTTGTCAACATTTACTTTTGCCAATTCAGCAAATTCCACAGTCACAATTCCATTGCGTTCTTTTAAAGAAGAAATTGAAAGCTTATTACAAATAATTCTAATTTTTGCAAGACTCAGCAAACTGTTTACCTCATCGGGAATCGAACCAAATCGGTCGTACAACTCAGCAAAAACCGCATCCAATTCAGAATCAGAACCAATAGAAGCGATTTTTTTATACATTTCCATTTTTGTTTCAGCATCCAAAATGTAAGAATCGGGAATAAAACCTGTGTACTCAAGTTCAAGCGAAACTTCTTCTGGAGCATGCCAATCTGATGAAGATAATTTTTCGATAGCAGCGTTTAAAAGATTCAAGTACATTTCAAAACCAACCGCGTAAACTTCGCCACTTTGGTCTTTTCCAAGCAAATTTCCAGCCCCTCGAATTTCCATATCTTTCATCGCAATTTTAAAGCCACTTCCTAATTCAGTAAAATCAGAAATCACCTGAAGCCTTTTCATCGCGACTTCGGTTAACGCTTTGTTTTTCGGATAAAAAAGATAGGCATACGCCTTTCGGTCGCTCCTGCCTACACGCCCCCGAAGTTGATACAGTTGGCTTACCCCATACATATCTGCGCGGTCAATAATTATGGTGTTTACGTTGGGAATATCGATTCCATTTTCAATAATTGTAGTGGCAACAAGCACGTTAAAGCCGCCCATTTTAAATCTGCGGAAAATATCATCAAGTTGCTCGCTCGTCATTTGCCCATGAGCTACGTCAACAAGCATTTCGGGAACAAGATGTTCAATTTTTAAGCGAGTTTCTTCAAGCGATTCCACACGATTGTGAAGAAAAAAAACTTGTCCCCCGCGGTCAACTTCACGCCGAATCGCCATTGCAATTTTTTCATCAGAAGATTCTTCAATTACAGTTTCTATCGGTTGACGATTTTGAGGCGGTGTTGTCAAAAGCGACATATCGCGGATTTTTAAAAGGCTCATGTGCAAAGTTCGCGGAATTGGAGTTGCACTCATCGCAAGACAATCAATATTTGTCTTTAAAATTTTTAATTTTTCCTTATCTTTTACACCGAATCTTTGCTCTTCATCGATAATCATCAAACCTAAATCTTTGTATAGTACATCTTTTTGCAAAATTCTATGCGTTCCCACAAGAATGTCGATTTTTCCCTCCGCAAGCGCAGCTAACACCTTTTTTTGTTCCGCAGGAGAAACAAAACGCGAAAGTTGTGCAATCTGCACTGGAAAATTTTTAAAGCGTTCTAAACAATTTTCATAATGTTGTTCAGCAAGAATTGTTGTTGGGGCCAAAAATGCAACCTGTTTTCCGCTCATAACCGCTTTAAATGCAGCTCGCATAGCAATTTCCGTTTTTCCGTACCCTACATCGCCGCAAACAAGGCGATCCATTGGAACTGGGCGTTCCATATCCGCTTTTATCTCCGCAATGGCCTTTAACTGGTCATCGGTTTCCTGATAGGGGAAAGCGTCTTCAAAATCATGCTGG
>CALCEK010000232.1 GCA_937900125.1 uncultured Treponema sp.
CGTAGGTTCGAGTCCTACCCCAGCTAAAAAGAAGCTCTATCCATAAGCGATGGGGCTTTTTTGTTTTACAAACGCTTTTTTCTTGCGATTATTTGTGGCAAAGATTTGCCTATTGGCAGTCGCCACAGATTGAATCAAAAACACCAGGTTTTTCTATAATTTGCTCGGAAACAATTTTGTAGATTTGATTCCAAGAAATTTTTTCTTCCGCTGAAAAATTGCAATGCCGCATTACTTCGGAATCAAAATGTTGGACTTTTCCTTCGGATTTGCACTGATTGCCATTTTTGTTTGGGCAACAGGCACACACAGAATCAAGTGTGCAAGTGAATTGGGCTTTTTCTCCTGCATTTAAGCGCAAAATTACGTTTTCCATATTTTTCGTAAAATCGGGAGAATATCCGCGCCCCACAAAAAATCTTATGCAAAGCGCGTGATGCGGTCTAAGTAGCAATTTTAAATTCCGTTAAAGTGATTTTGAACCTTGTCCAAAACGTAGGCGGTAAAATCTTCAAGTGTAAAAGTTTTTTGCGGAATCTGACTTGAAAAACGGAATCGGCAGGTAACAGAATTTTCCTCTTGCTCTTTTGCGCCAACAACCAAAATGTACGGCGTTTTATGTTCGCTTGAGATAAATTTGATTTTTGTCTTCATATTGTCATCATCGGTGTAGGCGTTTGCCCGAATCCCTTTTGAACGCAAAACTGATTCTACTTTTTGGGCATAAGGCGCAAAATCGGGCGAAACAGGCACAATCGCGGCTTGTTCAAAATGAAGCCACGCAGGCATTGCTCCCGAATAGTTTTCAATCAAAATCCCCATAAAACGTTCAAGTGAGCCTAAAACCGCGCGGTGCAACATAACAGGATGGTGTTTTTGGTTATCCCGCCCAATGTATTCCGCGTTAAGCCGTTCTGCGCTGGGAAGTTGGTAGTCAAGCTGAATTGTTCCGCACTGCCATTCGCGACCAAGCGCGTCAATCAATGTGAATTCCAACTTTGGCCCGTAAAATGCGCCTTCTCCCGCTTGAATTTCGTAATCCATTCCCGCAGATTTGCAGGCGGAAGCAAGTGCGGATTCTGCGTGTTGCCAAGTTTGTTCATCGCCAACGTGGTCTTCGGGCATGGTTGAAAGTTTTACAAGCAAATTTTTGTCAAATCCAAAATCCTTGTAAACATCGAGCAAAAGCCGACAAAATTTGGAAACTTCCGATTCAATTTGTTCTTCGGTGCAAATAATGTGTGCATCATCTTGAACAAATCCTCGCACTCGCATAATTCCGTGGAGAGTTCCGCTTGGTTCGTTGCGGACACAATGCCCAAACTCAGCAAGACGGAGTGGCAAATCCTTATAACTGCGGGTTCGACTTTTGAAAATTTCAAGTGCGCCAGGACAGTTCATCGGTTTTACCGCAAACATTCTTTTTTCGCTTTCGGTGACAAACATATTTTTTTGGTAGTGTCCCCAGTGACCGCTGCGTTCCCAAAGTGTGCGCGGCATAATTGCGGGCGTGTTTACTTCAAGATAACCATCGGCAACAACTTTTTGTCGCATATAGTCCTGAAGCGTAACGTACATTTGCCAGCCGTTCGGATGCCAAAAAATCTGACCTGGGTCTTCTGGGTCTAAGTGGAATAAATCCATTTGTTGCCCGATTTTTCTGTGGTCGCGCTTTTCGGCTTCTTCGAGCATTTTTAGGTAATCTTTTAGGTCATTTGGTTTTGCAAAACAAACGGCGTAAACTCGAGTTAGCATTGAACGGTTAGAATCGCCACGCCAATACGCGCCAGCAGTTTTTGTTAGCTTAAAACTTTGAGCATTTATTTCTTTTGTGTTAGAAACGTGCGGACCTCGACACAAATCGGTAAAGGTGTTTTGCGTAAAAGTTGTAATTGTTTCGCCTTCGGGCAAATCGTTAATCAACTCGCATTTATATGGTTGTTCCGCAAATAGCGCGAGAGCTTCTTGTTTTGAAACTTCACGGCGGACAAATTCATAATTTCCGCTCAAAATGTGCCGCATTTCTTTTTCAACTGCGGGAAAATCAACTTCTGTAAGTTTGTGGTCAGAAGGAAATTCAAAATCGTAGTAAAACCCATTTTCAATGGC
>CALCEK010000233.1 GCA_937900125.1 uncultured Treponema sp.
TCGTTGTTCCGCTTACAACAAACATTCGCCTTGCTGATTACAAAGATAATGTTTTTCTTGCAAAAAAGACGACAAAATTGCCTGCAAAAACCGTATAGCTTAGAAAAAAAAGTTTGCTGTTTTTCCGCCGCGGAGGGAACTTAGAAAAAAAAGCTGAGCGCGCGGAGCGAAATTGAACAGCTTAGAAAAAAAGACTTCTGGGCATTTTGCGGCAGAGTTTTTTGTTGCAACTGGAAGAAAAGAGCAAAGATGTTATATTCTCGAATATGAGCACAGAAATCGAGCAGCGAAAAGCAGCGCACAGTTCGCAGAGTTTTGGAAAGATAAATGCGAGCCTAAAAAAACGACCAGTGTTTGAAACATAGCACTGGCTGCTTTGTATAAATGTTTTACTTATTGGCAAGAAAACTTGCGAATATGATTTTCTATAGTCCTTTGGAGAACTCCTCCCACTCGTCTGCGGACACAATTGTATATTCCAATTCCTTGCCGAACAGCTTTTTGTGGTCGGAAACTGAATATGAAAATACCTTCATCACCTTAATATGCAGATTCTCGGGCATATCCGATAGTTTTATTGATTCAAATTTGATCGGTTGAAACACGGCATCTTCAAAGTATTTCTGCTGGCTTTTCAATTTTGTGGCATAAGGACCTCCGAGAATTAGATTCGGCTCTTTTGTTTTCCGTATCATTTTTATTACATTCCCATCGTCGTCTAAAAGTGCAATGTCGATTCCATAGCGTTCACTATTTATACTGCCAAAATACTGAGTTTTTACATCTCCAACCCATACCTTATTTTTCTCTTTGTTCCGAATTGCGTCCCACGCTGCCCAAACTTCTTTATAGACGACGAATGCCTCCCTGCGCATAACGAACGCAATTCCTCGCGAAACTGTGATGTCCACGGTATCTGTATGCATATTGATTTCGTCTTTCATTTCCGAGAAATCGTACACGAAAATCGGCAGTTTGCTTTCGATGAACAATTTAGTATCCGCAAAGATTTTGTTCCATTTTGCTATCTGTTCTTGGTAATATTTTGCCTTTTGTGCAATACTGCCTGTGGGAATCGTGCCGTCCAGAAGCCTCGCTGAGTTTGTCTCGGCTTCCGCTTTTTGAGCGCCATTTGTTTGTGCATAGAATGCAAGTGCACTCACTGTATCTCCTGCCTTTTCCGCTGCAGCACCCTTGGCAAGCGACTTGACAGAGCGAGTTTCTTCCGAATTCGTTTTAGACAGTTCAGCTTTTTGCTCGGCAGTCAGATTGATTCCCCATGCTTGAAAAAGTTCTGCTGTAACAGTGTTCACCGCACTTGCACTTTCCAATTCGGTAGATGAAAACCGTCCAGACGCAACTGCCTTTATTTCGTTCGTTTCAAGGTCGTTTACACGTAATGACAACTCCCAACTTACGCCAATTTTTTGTATTGTGCAAAGGAGCACGAGTCGTGCACTCGTCATTCGTCCTAGTTCGATTGCGTCCGCGTCGTCATAAAGTGCAGACTCGGAGCGTTTCTGCTCCGCCATAATCAGCGATTCGTTTGCGCGGTCTATAACTCGCATTTTAGTATAGCGCACTAGGTTTTGCGTGAGCGAATCCTGTACGAACTGCGCTATCCACTCGTCTTCACTCGCACCGCCTCTGAGCACTGGGCTCACAACTGCTACAGCCTCATTTGCTTGTGCTGCTGCCACCACTGTGAACAGACTCGCAACCATAATCGCTAAAATCTGTTTTTTCATTGAGTTCTCCTTCTTGAACTTCCTACTTTACTTATATTTTTCAGCTTTTTATGAAAAGAGATACTTATACTTTTATAACCTCTTGCAAAAATGCAAAGAGTTTTTTCCTTTCGCCACCAGTAACAACGGTTACTGCCATTGACGTGCCGTTCAACATAAGTTTTCCTACTCCGCCAAGTAGCCCAGTTTTCAGCTCAAAGCTATACAACTTTTCGAGCGGAATGGTATGGCTTTCTCCAAAAGCTTCGTGTATATAAACTGCCTTGTCCGTAATCAGAAAGCCGTCCTTTGCACTTCCAAAAACGGTGTCATCATATACAAGCACGGGCGTTTCATCGGCAGCAAGTGGCGCATACGAACGTGTGCCATTTACCTTTTTTGGACTGAGTTTTGCAAAATACAGATTATCTGTGAATGGTGAAACCCGTGACTTTCCCGCCTGCTTTTCAGCAACATATTTTGCTTCTATTTCTGCAAGTGAAATTTTCAAAAGCCAGTTTTTAGTAGCAGGAACTTGTTCCGTGACGACTTCTTGTTTCTCCGATTCCTGTTTCGCAGTCTCTTGCGGAATTGGAGCCACTTTTTGCGTATCGGAAGATTCCGCATTTGCTGATTTTTGCTCCACCTGTGTGGGAGACTCCTCTGTACTTACCGCTGGCTTTGTAGTGACGGATTTTAGAGCTAACGGAATAATCTCTTTTAACAGTGCAAATATGGCGTTGCGACCGTCATCGCTCCCCACCGCTGCCATTCCTGCGTGGACAGGAACTGGGGTTTGAAAGATTGCGTCCATTTTATTCAGGCGCACAATGCTTATGTCTCCAAGCGCGACTTTTTTTGTTTCTGAAAAAGAGTTGTGGATGTAGATGTTTTTATTGGTGATGACAAATCCGTCCTTTCCGCCCTCGAAAACTGTATCATCGTACAGAATGACTGCCTCCTCTCCTTGCTCCAAATGTGCATACGCAGAAAGTGCGTTCTGCAACTTCTTAGGATTTGTTTCCGCAAGAATAAACCTGCTCTTTAAGTCGGGATGCTTCGTGGCAAATTCGGCGAGCAATTTGTTTACCTCTTCCTTTGATACGGCAAGATGCCAGTTATTCTTTTGAGGCGTAGCTTTTTCCGCATTTGCTGATTTTTGCTCCACCTGTGCGGGAGACTTGTCTGATGACACTTGCGTTACTTTTGTCTCCGTCTTTTCTGAACTGGCTTTTGAGGGCATTTGCACAAGTTCTTTTTTATCATCTTGGCGCACTGAGATAGTTTTTTGTGTGTTAGTAGCCTGTGTTTCTTTTTGCTTAGGCACTGTCTGAGCTTTTTTTACGGATTCTTGCTTTTTAATTTGCTCGGTATTACGCATATCCAGATATGCAATAGCTTCTTTTACATTTTCCTTTGCAGCAAGCTTTATAAACGAAAGTCCTTGTTTTTCATTTTTAGCACATCCTTTTCCCTCACAATAGCACACCCCCAAATGAAACATTGCTTCAACATCCCATTGCCCAGCCGCAAGGGAATAGTATTGAAAGGCACTCTTGTTGTTTTTGGAAACGAGCTTACCATTTTCATATAGATAGCCCAAATGCTTTTGCGCTTCAGCATCTCCTGAATCGCTTGCTTTTTTAAAAAGAGCAATAGCCTTTTCTTCATCAACTTCTGTACCAAATCCCTTTTCATAGCAGACACCGAGCGGGAAATACGCCTTAAAATCGTTCTGCTCCGCAGCAAGCGTCATAAGTTCGAATGTTTTGTCCACATTCTTTTCTACGCCGTTACCCGAAAAATAACGATTTCCCAAAGCGCATTGAGCAAAAGAAACTCCGTCTTCGGCGGCAGCCTTTAATTCTTCTATAAGTTCTTCAATCGGCATTGTAAAATTGCCATTTTCTTGCGAAACAGAAGGTTCTATGATGGTAGTGAAGAAATCAATTGATTTTTTATCCCTACGCCTTGTATACTGCACAAGTTGTCTTTTTCCCCAGTATTCATTTGCAATAAGTTGTTTTTTCTTGAGAGATGAGGAATCATTTGCGCAGAACTTCATTTGCTCATAAAACTTCTGCAAATCGTGTTCAGAGATGTTTTCATTTTTGGAAATTATGGCAATGATTTCTTCCATTGCATCATCATCGACCTTTAGAATCCGCTTTGCCTTTATGATAAATTCAGCGGAGAACTTTGAAAATCTCCCCAATTCAGTTATCACTAGGTAGGCAATATAAAAAATGTTGTAGTAAAGTTCTTGGAAAACATCATCATCGTCATATTCGTCAACAATATTTTCTGTAAGCATTTTATATGACGATTTTTTGAATTCCTCGATGTATTCTGTCATTTCAGATTTTACTTGTTTTTCAGGAAATTCCCGTTTGAATCGTCCTTCCAATAAAGCGGAAATAATTTTCACTTCGGTGTCAGTTATCTTGCTTCCATCGCCACCTAAAAATGTGGAAATGAGCATGAGCGTTTCTTCCGAAAGGTCGTTTTCTTCCTCGTCATCTTCATCTTCTTCTGAATCAGAAACACGGTGACAAAGAGAATTGATTGTGTTTTCCAGCCAATTTTTGTTGTGGAACGGAATTTCCTCGCGGGTTATGTCAGCTCGCCAACAATCCATTTCTTTCAATGTAGATTGCAATTGTTTGCTAACAATTTCTGCATTTTCCCCGCTGACACTCAAGGCACATTGTGCCATGCCAAACATTCCGTAACAAACCGTCGTTTTTCCATTCGTCACGACAAAATCGGAAATGAACTGTCCGTCTGACGCCTCATCAATATTAAAATCCCAATACAGCCCGCGATTTTCAGATATTTCTACATTAAGGACATCTCCGATTTCAAAAATGAGTTTCTGCAAAAACTTATTCCGCACATCTATAGCAGAATACGGCCAGTTTGTTTCAAACAAAATAGCATATGGTTTTGAGGAAGAACTTTTTGAGTTTGAATTGTTGTCATCATCACCAATAAGTGCTTCCAAAGCCATACCTGCAATTCCCAAAGCCAAATCTCCTAAAAGCCCCACCTTACGCCTCCCCGCTCTCTTTTTCCAGTTCCCGCGTTACACGCTCGTTTTCTTTCAGTGCCTTGCGGACTTCTCGTTCCGCCTCGCGCAGTTCCTTGT
>CALCEK010000234.1 GCA_937900125.1 uncultured Treponema sp.
GATCTAAAAGCGCATTCTTGCCGAAAACCCGCAAATCAAAGACGAATGGGACGAAAAAGTTGGCGACAGAATGATAAAACTTTGCGTTATCGGGCAAAACTTAGACAAAAAAGCAATTTCTGCTGAATTAGACAAGTGTCTTGCAAACTAGTTGCAAACTCGCAGGCACTCTCTAGAAATACACGACACTTGATTTCTACAGATGCCCTAAACATTCAAAAGGGGCTAGGTTTTTCCGATGCCCCTAATTTCTTTCATTGTTATGGGGAGTTTTTCCATATTCCCTTACGAATAATAGTTTTTCCATATTCCCTAAAATTTTACTTGCATTACGACAAAACTCGATATATACTTAAAAAAGTGGAAATAAAAATCCGCAAAGCATATTATGGAGGAATCGTATGAACCTAAAAGAATATGAATTCTGGTTTTTAACAGGAAGTCAAGACCTGTATGGTGAAGATACGCTCGTTCAAGTTGCCAAAGATTCAAAAGAAATCGTTGAAAAGTTGAATGTTTCAGGGGTGCTACCTTGCAAGCTTGTCTGGAAACCCACCTTGCTTACCCCCGGCGCAATTCGCGAAACTTTGGAAAGTGCAAACGCAGACAAAAAATGCGCTGGTGTTATTTGTTGGATGCACACGTTTAGCCCCGCAAAAATGTGGATTGCAGGTTTAAGCATTTACAATAAACCGCTTTTGCAATTAAACACGCAGTATAATGTAGAAATTCCGTATTCCACAATGGATATGGATTTTATGAACTTAAATCAGAGTGCGCACGGCGACCGCGAATTTGGTTTTATCACAAGCCGAATGGATTTGCCTCGCAAAGTAATTGTTGGTCACTGGAGTCATAGCGAAACACAAAAACGAATTGCCGACTGGATGCGCGTTGCCCGTGCAGTTGCCGATGGAAAAGAGTTGCGTGTTATTCGGTTTGGCGACAATATGCGCGAAGTTGCCGTTACCGATGGCGATAAAGTTGAAGCCATGATAAAATTCGGCTGGAGCGTTCCGTATTACGGCATTGGCGACCTTGTGGCATACAAAAATGAAGTAAGCGATTCTGATGTAAACGCACTCTACGATGAATACAATGAAAAGTACGAAATTGTCTACGATTGCGGAAACGGCTTTGAAAAAGATTTTGTTATTTCTCAAATTAAAGAACAAGCTAGAATTGAAATTGCACTTCGCCGCTTCTTAAAAGACAAAGACGGAAACGCACTCTGTACAAATTTCCAAGATCTACACGGAATGAAGCAGCTTCCGGGACTTGCAATTCAAAGATTGCTCGCAGACGGCTATGGTTTTGGTGCAGAAGGCGACTGGAAAACCTCAGCTCTTGAGGTTTTTCAGTTTCGCCCAGATGACCGCAGGAGAACTTGTTGCAGGCAAAAAGGGAAATGCTTTTATGGAAGATTATACCTACAATCTTGTTCCAGGAAAAGAAGCAAATATGGGAAGCCATATGCTTGAAGTTGACCCAGAAATTGCTGTTACAAAACCAAAAATCGAAGTTCATCATTTGGGAATTGGAGACCGCGAACCGCCTGCACGTATGGTGTTTAACACACTTGAGGGAGACGGACTTGTTGCGGCTGTAGTTGATATGGGAAATCGCTTTAGATGCGTTGTAAACGAAATCAATGTGATTCCGCCAGAAGCTCCACTTCCAAAATTGCCAGTCGCACGAATGCTTTGGAAACCATATCCAAATCTTTCTACAAGTGCCGAAGCCTGGATTTTGGCGGGTGGCGGACACCATACTGCATTTAGCAATATTGTTACAAGCGAAATGCTTCGCGATTGGTGCGAAATGGTCAGAATTGAATGTGCTGTAATCGACAAAAACACAAATATTGCTCAGTTTAGAAATGAATTGCGCTGGAGTGCCGCATATTTTAACGCAAAACGCTAACTTTGGCTAAAAAAATCTCGGAAAATTCAAGCAAAAAGAGTTTTCCGAAATTTGAAATTCTTAACGCAAACAAAAAACCCCAACTTTTTAGTTGGGGCTTTTTCTTTTTTAGTTTTCGACTTTAAATCTAAAAACGTTCCACGAGGCAGGGCGCAAAGAAACTGTAAACGTTCCATTTTCACCTTGAACAAGCGTTGCATTCGCGGGGGCAACCGCAAGCGGCTCCTCTAAAGAATTCTTTTTGTTTAAATCAGAACCAAAAAGTTCCGTTCGATAAAACATTGATGTTTTTCCAAAAGAAGTTAAATCCAAAACTGTTTCGCTGCTTTCCGTTTTGTGAGTATTTAGAGCAAACACTGAAACTTCATTTTTTTCTTCATTGTAAACCGTGCTAAAAATCACCGCAGGAACTTCGCCATATTTTTCCGTAACTTTTTTTTCTGTGCGAACAACGGGATTCAAAACAGTTCCTTGTCCATACAAAGAAATATCTCTAAACGGATAATAAATGGTCTGTTTGTAAGCCCCCTTCCCAGGCTCGGTGAAAATTGGCGCGATAACATTTACAAGTTGAGCAAGACAGGCAATTTTTACGCGGTCGGCGTGATTCAAAAGTGTGATTGCAAGTCCCCCAACAACAAGTGCGTCTAACAAAGAATAATGGTCTTCCAAAATGCGAGGGGCTTTTTCCCACGGATGAGGTTCTTGCTTCTCCTGATACCAAACATTCCATTCGTCAAAAGAAAGATACATTGTTTTTTTGCTTCGTTTTACCGCTTTTACATAATCGCAGGTGGCACAGGCAGTTTTTATAAAATCGTCCATGTCAAAAAAAGAAGCAAGAAAATCATCGTCATTTCCATAATTTTCATAATAGCGGTGAATTGAAATATAATCGACTAAATCATAGGTGTTTTCAAGTACGATTCTGTCCCAATTTGGATAAGTAGGCATTCTCGTTGTTGCACTTCCGCAAACAACAACTTTGATATTTTCATCTGTCCACTTCATTATTTTTGCAGCTTCTAAGGCTTTTTTTCCATAATCTTCTGCGGACAAATGCCCAATTTGCCACGGGCCATCCATTTCGTTTCCGATACACCACGTTTTTATTCCGAATGGATTTTTGTGTCCGTTTTTGATTCTTAAATCGCTCCAATAAGTGCCGCTCGGATAATTGCAATACTCAACAATGTCACCCGCATCTTGAATTGAACCAGTTCCCATGTTGACCGCACCCATAATTTCAGTTCCAGCTTTTACAGTCCAATCGTAAAACTCATCAATTCCAATTTCATTTGTTTCGATTGTGTGCCAAGCTCGGTCAAGGCGCACGGGACGAGATGATTTTTCCCCGATTCCATTTTTCCAATTGTATCCCGAAAGAAAATTTCCGCCAGGATAGCGCACAAGGGAAACATTTAAATCTTTTACCAAATCAATAACATCTTTGCGGAATCCCTGTTCATCGCTTGTTGGATGTCCTGGCTCATAAATTCCAGTGTAAACGGCACGACCTAAATGTTCAATAAAAGAACTAAAAAGATTTTTGTCAACTTCGCCAAGTGTAAAATCTTTTACAATAGAAACGCTACTTTTCATTTTTCACCTCAAATAAAAAATTTTAGTGTTTTAATCCCATTGTACATCTCTAAAAATTGCAATTTTTAGAAGTTTCCCATTTATTTTCAAATGGAAAAGGACAAGTGTTTTTTAAAATATGTGCGCGGTATGCAACAAAAGAGCCACATTCAGCGCACAAAACATTTTCACGCAAAGACGGACAAGTTTTGCAAATGGAAAGTCGCCTTTTAAACTCTTCAAGTGGAGTTGAAAATCCTTCCACAAATGGCTGCGATAAAACTTCATCGAGCATTTTTTGTGGAGTAATTTTTAAAAGTTCAGAGCGAATTTCACATTCGGGACAAAATATCCGTTTTGCATTTTCCATCTACGCAACAATTGTTACCGCTGCAACAGAGTGAGATGGAAGCTCAATAGAAACGCTGTCTTTTGAAACAATTTCTACACTCAGCGTTTTTTCTGTAACAAAATCTGGATTTTCAAAAGTGTTTATGCTATCCATTTTTTCGCCCGTAACAACGCTTGCCTTTGCAGAAGCAATTGCTCCTTTTAATCCTGCAAGTCCAATCTCAAGGGATTTTGATTTTTCCTCATCCGCATTTGCAAGAGTTATAAGGTACTGCGTTTTTCCGTCAACAGTTTTTTCTGAGGCAGAAACGCTAACGCCAGGAACAATTATATCTTTTTCCTCAAGACCAGCCATAGGACTTGCAACGCTTGTAGGCAAAAGGGTTGCTCCCATGTGTGCTTTGTAAAGATGAAGCACGTGCCATGTTGGAGTAAGCACAATTTTGTCGCCCTCAGTTAAAACAGGAGCTTGAAGCACATTAACGGCTTGCGCAAGATTTGCCATCCGCACACGGTCGGAATGGTTGTTAAAGATATTTAAGTGGATTCCTGCGACAACTGCATCACAAACAGAATTTTGCTGATACAAAAAGCCAGGATTTGTTCCTGGTTCAGGCGCAAACCAATTTCCCCATTCGTCAACAACAAGACTTACGCGTTTTTCTGCGTCGTATTTGTCCATAATTTCGGAATGTCGGCGGATAAGGGAGTCCATGCGATAAGCATTTTTCATTATGCGATACCAGCCTTCTTTTGTAAAACCAGTTGCGGGCTTTTTGTCTTCAAAACGATATTCGTAAGTGTAATAGTGCAATGAAAGTCCGTCCATTAACCAGTGAGCATTTTTCATAAGCACTTCTGTCCAATTGTAATCGTCAACATTTGGACCGCCTGCAATTTTGAAGATTTTTTCTTTTCCATATTGACGGACAAAAGTTTGGAAACGCCGATAAAGGTCAGCATAATATTCAGGGCACATACATCCACCGCAACCCCAGTTTTCATTTCCAATTCCAAAGTACGGAAGATTCCAAGCTTCTTCGCGCCCATTTTTCTTTCTTAAATTTGCCATAGGAGATTCGCCAGAAAAGGTCATATATTCAACCCAATCGTGCATTTCTTGGACATCGCCACTTCCGACATTTCCGCAAATGTATGGTTTACAACCAAGCTCATCGCAAAGTCCCATAAACTCATGCGTTCCAAAAGAATTATCTTCAACTACCCCGCCCCAGTTTGTATTGATGATTCTTTTTCGGTTTTCTTTAGGACCAATTCCGTCTTTCCAATGATATTCATCGGCAAAACATCCGCCTGGCCAGCGCAAATTGGGAATGTCTAATTCTTTAAAAGCTTCAACAACAGCTTTATTGTAGCCGTGAATGTTTGGAATGGGAGAATCTTTCCCAACCCAAAATCCCCCGTAAATACATCTACCAAGATGTTCCGAAAAATGCCCATAAATATCGGGACTTATGCGTGACAATTTTTTGTCAGTGTTTACAATAATTGCTTGTTTCATAGTGGTTAAATTGTAACACGGCTTTTTTCACTTTGCAACAAAAAAAATTGATATTTATCAGATTTTTTAGAATTAAGTTTATCGGAAATAAAGGCGATTCCATCCTCGCATTTTCTTCTGACACACAAATTCTCATTTCCCCAAAAGACTCCCGCCCGCTTAGTCGGAAATAGGAAAAAGTAAATCGAGAGAAAAAGTTCCGTTGTCCCAAGAGGCAAAAAGTGTTCCTCCGTATTTTTCGGCAATCAGTTTTATACTCAAAATTCCAAAACCGTGATAGTCCTTGTCATTTTTTGTAGAAAGTGGAAGTCCGTTCTTAAAAACAGGGGACGCAGGGCTGGGATTTTCAATATGCACAGAAAGGCAACCAAATTTTTTTGCCGCTTTTAAGAAAATTATTCGCTCCGCTTTTTCTACATTCAAAACGGCTTCCATTGCATTGTCAATCGCGTTTCCAAAAAGTGTAAAAATGTCTTCGGTGCGCATAAACGCAAGCAAAGACCCGTCCACCATATAGCGC
>CALCEK010000235.1 GCA_937900125.1 uncultured Treponema sp.
CAGAAAGCCATTCAAGCCGTTGCACAAAAGTTTTTTCTTGAGCATAAGCACAAGGAAGAATCAGCAAAAGTACGAGTAAAATTTGTTTGAACCGAATTTTTTGAGTTTTATTCGCCATAGACAGTTCCTGGACCAACAGCTTCCACATTTTGCGGAAGTTCAAAGTCAATTGTAAAAGTTCTACGCGCAACTTGCCCGCGCTGTTCAACACTACCATCGGAGGCAAGCGTACTAGCCGTCACCGTCCATTCAAAAGTTCCCAAATCAAGTATAGACAAATCGGTAAGCACAAATTGATTGCCCTTCATTTGACGAGTTATTATATTTTGCACCTGCCCCGATGAAATGCGTTTTCCAAGCGTAAACGTATAATTGTTTGCATTTGGAACATCGTGCCAGCTGAATTCTATTGTACGATGATTACGCAAATATTCTGTATTCATTATAATACTTTTTTCTGGACTTACAAGTTGGGCTTCGGGCAAAAGCGGAATTTCATTTACAACAAATGAATATTCTTGGGAATCCAAAGAAAAACCTTCTTTACTTTTCGCCCGAATTCGCCAACGATACGTGCCTGGGGTAAGTTTTGTAATTCTGTCGTGGTCAACCTTTCCTGTTCGCGCCTCAACTGTAGACAAATTCCCACGCGCATTTACCCTAGAAAGTGTAAACTCATAACTAGTAGCCGCATCTTTACCGCTCGTCCAAGAAAAATCGATTCCAGAACGCAAAGCGACAAGTCCTTCTATAGAGTCTCCATTTTTTGGAGAAACAAGCCGAATTGGCTCTGGCAAGCGAATAGTAAAATTTTCCATAGAAAAAGTGCTTGTTCGCGGAGAAGAAATTTCCGTTCCTTCAAAAACAGACTGAATTCTACAATCGTAAGAACCTGGTGTAAGTTCAAGAGTAAGGTCAGTTTGCCGTCGCCCATCTTCACTATACAAAAGAGTGCCAGTTTCATCATTTATGCGGACATTGTAATAACTAGCTCCGTCAATTTTCGACCATTCAATTTTTATAGGTGAACCCGCAGCACTAACAAGTTCCTCGCCAGTTTTTGGTATAAGCAAATGAGGTTTGTCAAGTGCGGTCAAAACGGTAAACTTCCACGGTTCTGTAAAATCAAAAGTTCCATTTTCTTTTTGAATCCCGATTCTCCACCAATAAGAACCTTCTTGAAGCAGTAAGCCATCAAGCGAATTTGCGGTAAGATTGCGTTCAAGGCTCAAAAGCATAAAATTCTCATCGGGGGAAATTTGAATCACCGTTGGGGAAGTTGTGTGTCCTTGAACTTTCCACATAAACTTAGTTCCGCCAAGTTTTCCGCGTTCAACCGAATAACCGTTCGGCGGATACAAAAGCCGCTTTTCTACAGGGGGCACAGCTTGAACTTTAAAAGAACGAACTTCGGATTCTTTTCCGTCCTCAATATCTAACGCGGAATAGCGAATCACCTTCCAATAATATGTTCCGATTGGAAGCGGATTTTCTCCAAAATCAACTGTAAGACGCGGGCGCGAAACTTGTGCGGTAAACACCACATCTCTAAATCCAGAATCCCGCGCAATCAAAAGCGAAAAATCTGCCTCCGAAATTTCCGACTTCCACATAAATGTTGCGGATTTAAGATTCGATTCAGAATCCGCAATTGTGAGTGCAGTTCCCTCGGCAGGAACGGACAGTTCTGGAGCGAGTGCTTCCTCCCTGTGCGTTACAAAAAATGAACGAATCTCGCTTATTCCAAAAGAAAGTTCTGGATTTTGGTACACTGGAATCACTTGAAAATACCACTGCCCATCGTCAAGAGAATCTGTAATAAAAGAAAGCCTACCAGTTTCTTGGTTTACAACGGGATTTGACATATCGGGCATTTTAGAAACAAGCAATTTATAGCGAATTGCCGCCGTGCTTCCTGTCCAGCGGAAAGAAACGCTCGGTTTTTTTGAAACATAAGTAAAATCGCTTCCCTGCTGAGGAGAAAGAAGTTGAACGGGGAGGATTCGCTCGATTGTAACTTTGCCAACAACTGCGTCCTCTTCGGCATTTTTTGTAAACACACGCCAATATTGGATTCCCTCGCCCAAATCCACCGAATGAGAAAAAGTTCCCTCGTCCACAACAACTGTTTCATCGTAATCCAAAGAAGAAAAATTCCGCGTTTTTGAAATTTGCACTGTAACGGGCAATTTTGTTTCGTTTTCGCCACTTTCGCCTTTTATAGAAAAATCAATCGGCACATTATCGGTGTCTTCGCAAAGCAAGGTAAGGTCGCGAGGAGGATACAAAACTGTAAGCGCACTTTTTTTAAGAACACCTTCAGAAATGCGCACTCCGCCACCATCTTCAATTTCCGCTTGCTCGCCACTTTCGGTTGTTAGTACAGCACGCCCTGACGTAACTTCTATGCTAGAACCGCTTTCTCCGCCCGACTCAGCCCGCAAAGAACTTCCCGCTTCAACTTGCACGGTAGAGCCATCGTCTAGCCGCACACGCACATTTTTTGTTGCCGCTTTAGAATCCAAACTTACGCCACCGCCGTCAACTTCTATAGAAAGTCCCGTATCGTCCGCATAATGAATCTGAATCATCGAATTTTCCGAAACTTCCATAATTGTGCCATCGGTAAAAGAAATAACGGCACGTGCTTGTTCTGCGGTTCTAATTGTGTCCGAATCGTATAATTCCGAATTCTGCCCCAAGCGTTCCCAAACAACTCGGTCGTACAATTTTCGCTGAATTACGCGGTCTTTTTGAGAAATTAAACCTATGACTTCTCGGTCTTGCGCTATAGTTACTTTGTTCAAATCCTCCCAAAAAAGATAGACAAAATAACTTGCCACTCCAATGCAAAAGAGCGGTACAAATAAATCAAGAAGCCGAAACGTTGACTTTATTTTCTTCCTCATCTAAATTCACCTGTCCAAAATTCGGTTCAGGAATTCCCAAAAGAGAACGAACTTCAGAAAGAGTTCGCGGACCTTTTGGACCTACAGAAAGCATACAATCGGGGTCAAGCTCAAAACTTGGGTCATCTTCTCCAAAGAATTTTTTTATGTCAAATTTTGGCATATTTACTACACCGTAAAAATGCTGCTTCCCCTTACCTTTTACTTCAAAAGTTACTGGAATTTGCTCAACAATAACTTCTTTATTTTCATTTTCTTCTTTGAGCGTAAAATTGTTTTCTGGGCAACGGATAAAATCGTCGCGCAAAAGCGAATAAGTGCTTTCCGTAATCAAAATGTCGGTTCCGCACGGCTTATTTGACGCTTCCGTTCGGCTTGCAAGGTTTACATCGTCACCGATAGAAGTAAATTCCATTTTGTCAAAAGAACCCATAAAACCAACGGTCGCACGTCCTGAATTTAGCCCTGCACCAATGCGAATATGCGGTTTGTACTGAGCGAGTGGTTCATCAGCGTGAATGCGCGTAAAGTTTTCCGCGTCTTTATTGTATTTCATAAGCGAATATCTCATTGCAATACAACAAGTTATTGCAGAAAGCGCGTCTTCTTTTACATAATGGTCGTGTGCATCCTGTTCAATTGCCCGCGTTACAGAAGTTTTTGGAAGCGTTTCCCAATCCAAAGTTTCGTGTCGCAAAACGCCCCAGCAAGCCATAATTGCATCGCCTTCAAATTTGTCAACCGTACCGCCCGTTTTTGTTATGCAAGTAACCATGCGACTCATGTAATCGTTTAAAAATCCAATGATTTCCGCCGCACTTTTGTCGCCAAAACGATTCTTAAAACCGTCTGAAATTGCTGTGAATCCGCGAATATCGCTGAAAAAAATCGTTATGTCTTTTAGGTGAGGTTCAAAATCGATTTGTTTTGTAATAATTGCATTTGTTACACCGCGGTTGGTCAGCTTTGTTACAGTGTTCAAAATTTCGCGTTCATTTTTTGTGCTGTTTACAAGAACACCAACTTCGTCCCCGCCTTTTGCCTTAAGCGAGCCGAACAATTCGGTATTAAAATTGCCTTTGTTAATTTCTGCCGCAACTTCCGTAAGCTGTTTTAGTGGTGCACTTAGCGAACGCGAAAACCAATAAACAATAAGAATGGAAATCGCAAGAATTGCAAGCGTAATGTAAATATTGCGTCTAATCGTTGCGTTAACGCCTTCCAAAACTGTCGCAGTACGCACTATTGTAACAATGCCACCGTTTCCCAAAGAAAGCCTATGAAATGCACCAATATATTCTTCGCCCGATTCATCATTGTAGGTAATTTGCCCATTGTCTAGCGGACTTGAGTGCATTGCCTGAATTATCGGGCTGTTTTTGACTTCTGCGCCTTCCATTACAAGATTCGAATCAGAATGAATCAAAATTGCGCCGTCATCGTTTACAAAAAATGACTGATTTATACTTCCAGAAGCAAAACTTTCGCCTAAAGCATCGCTCGAATACAAAATTGCAACCGCATTCGCTTCTCTCCCCGTGCCAATTGGCCAAGCAATCGTTAAAAGCGGAACTCCAAAAAACGGAGAAGAATTTTGTAATTCAAAACTGCCCGCCATTGCCCTATACAAAATAGAAGTTTCTTGGTAAAAATACGACTCAACCAATTCCCTAGGAATTTCCCGCGAAGCCAAAAATGCCGCTCCCGCAAGAAGCTGTCGCGATTCTACCACGTAAATTGCCGCAATGTCAGGATTTCGCTCAAAAAACATACTTTCAAGCGACAAAACCTCCGTTATGTCTTCATTTGAGCCTAAAACATCGGTCAACATTTCAACCGCAGAAACCGCGCTAGAAATTCGTCCCGAACAGTCAAGGGCAGTACGGCTATTTATAACAAGATTATTTTCTTCCGCGCTAGTGCGAACATCTTCCGTTGTAAAATATGAGGTAAAATAGGTTGTCCCACCAAGCGCGATTATCAGCAAAAGCGAAACAATCGCAATCAATTTTATACCAATAGGACGGCGAACTGTCATTGCCCGCAGTTGCGCTTTTTTAGCCTTTTTTTCGATTTTTTCTTTGGCGAGAATTTCGCGTTTTTCTTCAAGAAGAGCCTTTTTGTCTTCCGCAAGTTGCTTAAAAAGTTCTAGGCGTTCCAATTCAGAAAGCGTTCCTTGCTCTTCAAAATCTTCCGCCAAAATAAATTCACTTGCATCTTCTTCAGTTTTCACAAAATTGTTGGGATTTTCAGCTTTTTTTTCTTCCGAATTGATTTTTTGCTCGTTTTTCTCAGAATCATAGCCTCGTGTTTTAAGATTATTTTCAGCCAAAGAAATAGTTTTGTTCTCCTTTGATTCCTCCGTTTTTGCAGGCAAAACTTGCATTTTGTTTACAGAAGTTGTTTTTTCTTCTAACTTAGCTCCCATATTTATCTCCATAGCAGCTTCCAAAAGCCCTTTTCCTAAAGGCTTTGATTTTTTTTCTTCAGCTGGAATGTTTAGAACTTGTTTATGAATAAAGTTTCCATATTCAGAAAGATTTTCATCATTCATCTGCGAAAACAAAATTAAACTCCTCCATCCGACTCGCCTCAAAAAAGTAAAATTTCAAAACATTCCTCATTTATTACGGCAAATTTTTGAGCAACTTTATCATATAAAGTTCAATATACCGTTTTAATGCGGGATGATTTTTTATGTTAATAAGTGCGGGCGCGTCAACTAACGATTGTGCAAGGCTAGAAATACGCTCTGGTGTAAAACTTTCCGTTTTTATGGTACGCAAAACTTTTCGCACATAATCGCGAATAAGATTATTGACATCTTCCGTAAGATTGTCAAAATGCTCCTTTCCTAAGCGGTCGTTCCATTCGTGCAAATAGCCTTCAAGTTCACGGTCTAAAGAACTGCTTTCTGGAACAATTTTTTCTTCCGCAATAGTTGCAGCTTTGCGGATTTCTTTTTTGTTTGCCCGACTTTCTGATTTATCTTTAACCGCAAGGTCTGCAACTTTTTGCGCGTCCTTTGCCTCTTGTTCCTCTTTTAAAACAGTTGTTGCAGATTTTTTTTCTTTTTTCGGCTGATTTTTCTTGGGTTTGCGTTTTAGCCAAGCAATTATTGTCGGAATAAGTGGCAATGAGTACCAAAACGGCAATTTTGCTCGTGCATCAGTGTAAATTTCATTTCGGCTCAAAAGCAAAAGCTCGCTATACGGAACAAGAAGCCCGTCCCTGTACAAAACAATTTTTCCTGGCGCACTATCTTCAAAAGAAACAACGGGCAAAAAAGACGCACCCAAAATGCCAAACAAAACGGGGTCGCACACCTTCATTTCGCGTTCAAGGCAACGCTCAAATGCAGCATTTTCTTTCATTTCGGGCAAAGTTTCAAATTCCAAAAGGCTCTTGAACCAACTTTTTTCAAGGCTTGCTTTGATTACACCACGTGCATCATTACAAAGTCGCACTACAAGCGGCATAACTTTTTCTTTAAAAATAAAATAGCTTGTTTTTGCTTCATCCCCAGAGCGAAAAATCAAAAGCCGTGGTAAAGAATCTCCCACCGTATTTGACGTTAAAGAATTTAAGTGTTCTTTAAGTTCATTTTCAGTGTATTTTGATAAAAGCGAATTCCCCATGTCGTCTTTTAGGCGAATTATAGTATCCATATCAAAATAGTAGGGTGGCTGGTGCAAATAATCATCAAGCTGTTTTAAAGCCGAATCGCGCTGTTGCCGAGCAGCCGCCTGCGACTTGTAAAAAGAAGTTGCAACTTCAATCAAAGCCACTGATTGCAAAATATTTATATCGTCAGAAGAAAAATCCTTTAACTTTGTATAGTCTTGGCGAATAAAATAGCAAATTTGATTCCAAAAATAAAATGTATCGTCACCAGTTTTAAGTCCGTCTAAGGCTTCTTCTGGGCGAGCAACAAACTTAGTAAAGAAATTTTTTGTAGACAGCTCTTTTCCAGGATTAGAAACAGACAATTTCTTAAAGAAATAATCGTGCGAGCCTTCTCGTCGCATTAAATCTTGCAATTTTTTAAGCGCAATCGAAATTACCGTAAAAACAGAAACCGTAGAAGGCAAAAGCAAAGAAGGAATCCCCTTTGAAAACTGAACACCATAAATAATGCGCTCAGAGGTATCTTCATGCTCCATAAGGTTGTAAATAATTTCTGAACAAGGGTGAGTTTCGGCAATATCTTTCGGCATAGCCCGCGGCAAATCCTGAATACACGGAAACGGCAAAGAATAATTCTTCCGCATTTCCTCATAACGCTCTGTATTTATGTCAATAAAAAAATCAATTACAAAAATTGTCCGTTTATTTCCCTGACCGGAAACAATCACAATTTGTTTTGTCCCAACTAGCTTGTCAAATTCATCCTGAAGTGCGGCGGCGGTTGCATTAATGTACGTTACAAGCTCCGGCTTTTCGTCCATGTGGTGCTGGGAATACCGACGAATATAGTCAATAAATTCGTCATAATCTATCGCAGGAGTACGCTGTTTTGAGCTATAAAATTTTAAAAGCGTCAAAATATTAGAAGTCGTTGCCATACCATAATTATATCGAATTACAAATGACTAAACAAGTCTATTTTACGCGCCACAATCTGCCGAATATAAAAGAAGGAGGTTTTTGTGTCGCCTGCAAAAAGGGTTTTAATCAGCCTGCTAATTACCACCGTCATAAGTATAGCATTTATCATTTATGCCTCAACGAGTGGATTTTCGCTTTTTGAAAAAAACATTTACGCTCCCGCAAAAACAAATCAAATTCAAGCAGAAAATTCCAAAATGGCTGATTTTTACCTCCAAAAACAAAAAGTCATTTTGCACGAAATTTCGGATTTTGCCTCCCAAACAAGCGCATTAACTTTTTTTAAAAGAACAATTTCTCCCCAAGAAGAAGAGGAGCGAGAGGCAAACTTAACCCGACTTGAAGACAACCTGCCGTTTCTGTACGGAATTCGCCTTGTAGAAAAAGACGGCGTTCACGTACATTTTAGCACTTTTTATCCCGATTTTATTTTTGAGGAAAATCAACTCCGCAGTTACAAAAACTATACAGATGTTACGGATTTTTCGCTCATTTCTACCGAAAGTTCTTCATTTTTTTGCAAAACAATTGAAGATTTTACAGAAAATGCGCAAATTTACTTTGATTCAAATGGGAATCGAATAATTTTTTCTTTGCCAGCCTTTGACGAAAACACGACTTTTAGGGGAACTTGGCTATTTTACATTGACACTTACGCGCTTTTTGACCTTGCGATTTACGAAAATTTGCTTTCTATCGGGAGGAATTTTTCGGTTGTGGCAAAAGAAGAGCGGGTGCAAAATCAAAAGGGAATCGTGTTTAACATTCCATTGGGAAAACAACAAAATCTTGTTTCCGAGATTTTACGTTTGTGGGAAACTTCAAATGGAACGGTCGTGCCAATCTACTACACAAACAACGAGTCTTATCAAAAATACATTTTGATTTCAACGAAAGAAACTTCGGATTTACGATTTTCCCAAATTTGTGCGGCAGAAGAATTTACTTTATCCTCCGAAGAAAAGATTCTTTTACTTTTTACGCAATTCCTTGTAACTTTTTTAATAATTGTCCTTGCATTTATGACACCAGCTTCTCGCGAGGCGAGTCTTGCAAAAAAAATTAGAACGCTAGAACATATATTGTTTCGGGAATACAGCGAATCTCCACAGGATTTTCCTGAAAAACTTGAAAAACGACTCTCTAAACAAAAGTATGGTATTTTTTCTACTTTCCGAAAAACAATTTCTCCCAAAAACAAATCACCGTTCGTTCTTTAAAACCGACCTAGCAAACCAATTCACAAGATATTGATTTAAACTCACTACCGCTAGGGTGTGACACTTGGAAAATTACTGTTTCATGTGAAACACAAACAAGAAATGATTCTCAGACTAAAAACACCCACAACACACCCCGTGCATCTTCCAACAACAAAAAACCAATCAAAGCACACGAATCCATGAGAAGAGTTAAGAAAAACAACTGTTTCACATGAAACATTTTCAAAGTTATTTGAGAAAACGAATTCATAAAATTTAAGTGTTTTTTTTCCTAAAATCTTTTTTACCGCTCTTCAACAAGACCCCCCATTTATTCTTTCTCCCCTTTGATGTTTCAAGCGAATCTATAAAATGCCGTAAAAGTCCGCACTATCTCTTTTCACAAAGTTTCATGTGAAACACAAGAGCTTGCATTGTTCTATGATGTTTTTTATAAAGTCTCATGCGGAATACAGAGCTTGCAAGAAAATCTTCACCGAGCATTTAATAATTTCGTTTCTGAACTTTCAGGGATTTACCATTCTGCCTAAAAGAAACTAACGCGACCTTTCATGAATGATTATCAGTTTCATTCAGCGAAGAAATGATTTTTCGGTATAAAAAACGACACATCGCAAACAATGAAATCAAACGGGTTCTTTACTAAAATTGCCTTTTCTCTCTACAAAAAGCTTTAACCGCCTTTTTCGATTCTCATACCACAATCAAATTCAAAAAGCAAGTTTTTCGTTTCACATGAAACAATCAACTCACAGCCCCACCAAGAGATTGACCGCGCCCCCATCACCTTGAACGAGATGTCAATACGATTACGTTTTAACGCTCTTTTTTCTTAAAAGTCATACAAAAAATAAAGAAAACATAACTTTTCCACAAATTGTTTAAAACTTGTTGATAACTAAAAATTTTCCACAAGTTCTTAACAAAATGTGGATAAGTTTCATGTGAAACATAGACAGCGACCCGACAGGGGCAAAACCAGTGAAAAAGGTTTCTTCGCTACACTCGCGCGAGTCTCTAGAAAAGCTGTGATTTTTCGACCATAATAAAAAACCGGAGAAGCACATATACTTCTCCGGTCGCCTGATGGTTACTAATCAATCACTAGATATGAACGAAAAGGAGAGTGATTGATTTCACTACCAAAAATCCCCATTTGGAATTGTATCTTACAAACGAACTTTTGTCAGCAGGAATTTTAAGTTTTTTGGAAAAAGTTTTTCTATTTTTCAGAAACTAATTTAGTGTTTCACATGAAACGCTTGTTGTTTTCCCGACTTCCCTCTGATACTCTCTTGAAAAACTTAAAATTATTACCTATCGTTCGTGCATTTTTCAGCTATTCGGTTTTGCCCTCATTTTGGATGCATTTTTGTGATTTCATATTTTTATTTTTTTCTGATAACCTAAAAAGCATATCTAAGAGGAAAAATGGTTAATCTCCACATAAAAAATTTTGACGAACTTACCGTTTGTGAATTGCACGATATTTTAAAAGCTCGCGTTGCTATTTTTGTCGTTGAGCAAAAATGTGCCTATCAAGAGATAGACGGATTTGATACAAAAGCAATTCATGTTTGGCTTGAAGAGAATGGAAAAATTCTTTCATATTTGCGAATTCTTCCCAAAGGCTGCCATTTTGACAATGTTTCAATCGGCAGAGTGATTTCCGTAAGACGCAGCGGTGGCTTTGGAAAGCAAGTACTTGAAGAAGGGATAAAAGTAGCTCATGAAAAACTAAATGCAACGGAAATCGTTCTTGAAGCTCAGGTTTATGCGCAAGGCTTTTATGAAAAATCTGGCTTTGTAAAAATGTCCGATGACTACCTTGTTGATGGGATTCCCCACATTATGATGAAGAGATGCGATTAACCCCAACTTTGACTTTAATAAGCAAGGTGCATTAACAGCATATTTCTGTCCGTGAATTGGCAAAAAAAGCCGTACATCGCAGTGATACACGGCTTTGAAATTACTAAGCAAAATATATATTTATTTTGTGGCATACATCCAAATTTTCTTGCTTGAATCTGTGGCATGCTCTCCAAAAACAATATCATTTCCGATGTTTTTCAACACCTCGATTTCTGAATTTGCTTCATAATTAGACATACCTTTTGAAAGAAGAAAATCTTTTATTTCAGAAAGACTAACACCTGTCTCCACTTCATGGTCAGATATAGTATTGTTGTATAAATATAATCTTAACGAAGCTATATTTGAATAACTGACTTCACTCCAATAAGATATTTTATTCATAGCCGTTGTATAGGTAGAATTTGATATTACACCAACTTCAACTTTATAAGTTGTGGAATCCTCATCTTCCGAAGATGAATCACTACAACCAATAAAGGCTGACACTAAAAGAAGTGAAATTAAAGGTGCAAGCAGTTTTGTAAAATATTTCATAAAGTTCTCCTAAATCTTATTTTATTACAAAGGTTTTTCCATAAATATTCTTACAGTCAATTTTAATTGTACTTTGTATTTTTAGTTTGTCAAGAGATTTTTATATCATCGTAAAATATAAACTGACAGGAAATTTTATGTTTGGCGAGCAGATAAAAAGTCTTAGGATGTGCAAGGGATTAAATCAAGTTGAAATGGCAAAGATTTTTGGAGTAACGAAACAGAGCGTTTCAAATTGGGAAAATGAAAATATAATGCCTTCCATCGATATGCTTATAAAAATTGCCAAATTTTTCGGTGTTTCTACAGATTACATTCTTGGGCTTTCAGAAAAACATGCTTTAAATACAGAAGGACTTTCGGAATTACAAATTGCGCATATCCAAACTTTAATTGACGATATTTTGAAAAAATAAAAGAAAAGCCGATTTTTGGAAGAAAAAAGGATTGAAAGGGAAAAGGAAACCTTTTATAAAAAGGTGTCCTTTTCCCTTTTTGCTTTACTCTTTATCCTGGGCTACGCTGTCAAAGCCGACTAGATAGTCTGGGGCATCGATGTTAATCACGCGTGTGCCGCTCGCTCCCCTGCCCTGCTTTGAGACGGTTGAGGCTTTGATTCGGAGCGTTTTGCCTTGTCCTGTCATGCAGATGATTTCTGCGTCTTCGGAGACGGCTATCGTTCCGACAATCTCGCCTTTGTTGTCCGTGTTGCCGAAGATTCGCTGTCCGCCCGTGC
>CALCEK010000236.1 GCA_937900125.1 uncultured Treponema sp.
TTCAGACGTGTGCTCTTCCGATCTAATTTTCTGGTTCAATAAAAAAAATACGTTCCCCTGTGCCGGAAGAAAGGATTTTTGAATTTTTAAAGCTTGCTGGTCTTTTTGAAAAAAAAGATGTTAAGGCTGGACTTTTAAGCGGAGGAGAACAGCAGAGACTTTCTTTAATCCGATCACTTATTTTTCCAGCTGACTTATTCCTTCTTGATGAACCCTTTAATGCTTTATCTCAGACTGTAAAAATTCAGAATATTGAGGCAACAAAAAAACTTCTTGACATAAATTCTTCCACAGCAATTATTGTAAGTCATGATAAAACTGACCTTGAATTTTTATGCTCCAAAATAATCAGTCTTAATCATATTGGGAATCTCTAAAAATTGCAATTTCTAGAGATTCCCTAATTATTTATCATGGTTGGAAGGTAGGGGAAACTTGTGAATTTTAATAATCTTTTTCGTGGGAGCATAAAGCGACAAATGTCTTTATCGCTTGGAGGAGCATTATTGCTCTTTTTTGGTCTTTTGGCGATTTACATAATAAGTGTAATTTCAAGCAATTTGTCAAGCTTGTCAGATAGGTATCTTGAAGAAATTGTTGCCGACTATTCTGAGCAAGTTGGAAGCATTCTTTCTAAAGAGTTTAATACTTGTGCTACAATTCAGGCTGTTTTTGAGCAATATGAAGATTTGCCAGCAGAATACCGCCGCCCTTATTTTGACAATCTTTTGCGAAAAGTCCTAGAAGAAAACGAAAACTTTGTGGACGCATGGACTGTTTGGGAACCGAATGCGCTTGACGGCTTAGACAGTGAATATGTAAATGCACCACACCACGATTCTACAGGAAGATTTATTCCATATTGGACTCGTAGCGGTTCAATTATTGACTGTGTGGAATTGACCGATTACGAAACAGGAAGTTGGTACGTTGACCCGCTTAACAGTTCAAAAGGAATTTTGATTGACCCTAACTTGTACAATGTTGCAGGACGGGACATTTGGGTGTGCGGCGTTGCGTTCCCCATCGTTAACAAACGCGGAATCCCCGTTGGCGTTGTGGGAGTTGATATGTCGCTCGAAGAACTTTCCACTTTGCTCCATTCGGTAAAACTTTATGACACAGGTTATCTTTCGCTCATTTCTGCGACAGGACTTATTGCCGTGGATTATGATTCTTCTACAGAAGGAACAGTTTCTCAGTATTTTAAATCTTCCGAAGGCTCTCGTAACTTTAAAAATAGTGCTTCTACAATGCAACCTTTTGTAAACATTTACAAAGACAAAAATCGCAGAATCGTAGAATTTTACGAGCCACTCAAAGTTGAAGTTGCAGACCAAATTTGGTTTGTTGGCTTAACCTGTCCAGATTCTGAGGTGCGTTCTGCGGCAATAACTGTTAGGCGGGTGGTTTTAGCAGGCTTTATTCTTGCATTAGCTTTAATTATCTTTTTAACCTATTCTATAATTTCTCGCATAACAAAAGAAATGATGAAAGGCGTACTTGCGTTTAAGAACATTGCGCAGGGCGATGGCGATTTAACCGTCCGAATGGAAGTAAAAACTCAAAACGAAATGGGCAAAATGTACAATTACTTCAATCAGACAATGGAAAAAATCCAAAATGCGCTTATAAATGTAAAATCTGAATCTGAAAAATTAAAAACTCAGGGGCAAACACTAGGCGATAATATGAATGACACCGCCGCCGCCGCAAACGAAATTGCCGCAAACATTGAAGGCGTAAATCATCAGGTAAAACAACAAGGGCAAAATGTGCGCGAAGCAGACATTGCCGTAAAGCAAATAAATAAAACTGTACATTCGCTTATAGATGACATTCAAACGCAAAGTTCTAACGTTGTAGAATCTTCTAGTGCCATTGAACAAATGGTTGCAAATATCCGCTCTGTTACGGGCATTTTGGAAAAGAACAGCAGTTCAATCAATGCGCTAGAAAAAGCTTCTGAAGATGGCAAAACAAGCGTTGCAAGTTCTGTTGACGCAACCAAAAAAATCGCCGAACAGTCAAAGACGCTTTTGGAAGCAAGTAAAATTATCCAAACAATTGCAAGCCAAACAAACCTTTTGGCAATGAACGCTGCAATAGAAGCTGCTCACGCTGGCGAAGCAGGAAAAGGCTTTAGCGTTGTTGCAGACGAAATCCGCAAACTTGCAGAAGATTCTAACAAGCAGGGCAAAAATATCACAATGAATCTAAAAGAGGTGCTTTCTAGCATTAACGAAGTTGCGACTTCTTCTTCGGCATTGCAGGAACGCTTTAACGAGATTTACGAACTTTCGAGCCGTGTTTCTGAGCAGGAACTTACAATTATGCGCGCAATGCAGGAGCAGTCAGAGGGCGGAACGCAAGTTTTAACGGCAATTAAGCAAATTAACGAAATTACAGTAAATGTAAAATCCGATGGCGAATCTATGGAAAGTGCCGCTGCGTCAATTAGCAACGAAATGAACGTGTTGACTCGTTTAACCGAAGAAATTACCTCTGCTATGGAAGAAATGGCGATGGGAATTGAAAACATCAATATGTCAATTAACAATGTAAACGATTTAACGCACAAAAATACCGAAAGCATCCGTGCACTTGGCGAAACTGTAGATAAATTTAAGGTTAATTAAAGGATTTTTTTTCTTTTCTTTGGAAGGGAATTTCTAAAAATATTGCAATTTTTAGGGATTCCCTTTTTTTGCAAAGAAAACAAGCGATATAGTGAAAAAAACTTCCCCTGTGGCGCGTTTGCGGCGGGTAATCAAACGTGGCAGAGAAACGGGCGACCTTTCTACAAAAAAGCGGACTGTCAGTCACTCAAAGATTTCCCCCCGACGAGCTGAAGAAATATGTGGAGGAAAATCATGACAAGATGCAGGTTGAGATTGCGGAGCATTGCCGAGAAACTGAACGATGGAACTACCACGACCGCCGTGTTCAACGACTAGTTCGAGAAAAATCAGATTCTTCGCCTTTTGGCTTTAGACAATGGCAAAAATCCTTATTTTCAAGTTAATCGACTAAGATGTTTGGGGGTAAGTGTGCGAAATTTTGTCATTCTAAAGAGTGCGAATTTACCCGCGCCGTAAAGAAATTAGGTTTTTTGCAAAAATTGCGTTTTGTGGGCTTGACACTTTTTTTGTTTTGAGTTAAAGTTTTTCTATTGACACGACGCTGGGTAGAGCAGTTGGCAGCTCGTCGGGCTCATAACCCGGAGGCCGTA
>CALCEK010000237.1 GCA_937900125.1 uncultured Treponema sp.
TTTTAATGAAAGAGCCGACTTCTCCCGCTGCCACAGAAAAAACGGATGCGCAAAACACCTCGCCCGATTTGGAACTTTTTGATGCCCGAATGGAATTGACTGGCACAAGAAATGCGTAAAATTGTTTATGGAAGAAATTAAAACGCAAAAACGAGCTGTTCATGTTTTAAGTGAAGATGTTGCCCGAAAAATTGCCGCAGGAGAAGTTATAGACCGTCCCGCTTCTATAGTACGCGAAATGCTCGACAACGCAGTAGATTCTGGAGCAAATAAAATTCGACTTGAAATTTTCGGCGGTGGAATAGAAAAAATTCGAGTTTCGGACAATGGTTGCGGAATGTCAAAAGAAGACCTTTTAACTTGCGCTCGTCCACACGCAACAAGCAAAATTTCAACGGAAAATGACCTTTTAACACTTGACACACTAGGATTTAGGGGCGAAGCACTTTCTTCAATGGCGGCAGTTTCGCGCTTAGAATTGAGAAGCGGGCTATGGAAATTGAATGTTTCTTCCACCGAAGACCATATTTTGACGCAAAGTTCCCCTGTAAAAGGGACAATTGTTCAAACTGAGGGTTTATTTGAAAATTTCCCCGCACGAAGAATCTTTTTAAAACGCGCAGCAAGTGAAGCTTTGTTATGTCATTCTATGTTTGTGGAAAAAGCCCTTCCGCGACCAGACATAAACTTTGTGTTTGCTACAGATGGCGAAGAAAAATGTAATTTGTTTGCAAATCAAACGCTCACAGAACGATTTGTTCAGGGAATGGACTTTAGCGAAAACGAAAAGCTTTTTTTTGAACTTGAAAACAAATCTGAAGATTCAAAGTGGAGTTTTCGCCTCATTATCGGAGAACCTTCGGTTACAAGGCAAAATCGAAAACATATTTTTATTTATGTAAACGGTAGGCGGGTACAAGAATATTCACTTTTGCAGGCAATAGAATATGGCTGTGAGGGATATTTTCCAAATGGTTTGCACCCGGCGACAGCCCTGTTTGTAGACATTGCCCCCGCGCTTGTTGATTTTAACATTCATCCTGCAAAGCGTGAAGTACGATTTAAGGATAGTTCAAGGCTTCATCACGGAATAAGTTCAACGGTAAAAAACTTTTTTAAGCAATACACCGTAAAAACTATGGTCAAGGCTCTTGATTCCCTTGATTCTGAATTTGATAATTTTAAGACTAATTCAACTTTTGTAAAATCCCCAATTCCAGCTTCAACAACTCCCCCGTACTCGCCTACACATTCGCCAACTTATTCGTTAAATCACCAAAATTATTTTGAAAAACGACAAGATAGGCGGGCTTCATTTTTTTCTCCTTCGGAAAAAGAATTTGATGGGGAATTTAAGAATCCCGTTTCAAAACCAAATTACATTCCCCAAGCAAAAGATGAAATTTCCGATGTTCCAGGTTTTCATTTTGTAGGAAGTGCGATGGGAACTTTTTTGATTGCCGAACGAAATGATACGCTTTACATAATCGACCAGCACGCAGCGCACGAACGCTATCTTTTTGACCAAATTCTTGAAGCCTCGGGGCAAAAACAGACACTCCTTGTGCCGTACACTATACAAACACAAAGTGAATCTGATGACAAATACATTGAAGCGATTCAAGAAAAACTAGAATCCGCTGGATTCACTTGCAAAAATTGTGGAAACGGCAAATGGGAATTTTCAACAGTTCCAATCACTTGGAAAGGAAAAGAAAAAGACCTTGCCAATGACATTCTTGACCGAAGACTTAATCCGAGCGATATTATGAGGGCAACCGCTGCAAGTACAGCCTGCCGAACTGCCGTAAAAGATGGCGATGTTTTAGATGAAAAAACGGCAGCATGGATAGCAAGCAGAGCTTTTGTTCTGCCAGACCCACACTGCCCTCATGGTCGTCCTGTTTTTACAACAATTACCCGTAAACAATTATTCGCACTTGTAAAGCGAACTTAAGATTTGTTTAAGGTTCAACTGATTGTAATAACTGTTCAACCTCCGCTTTGTGATAAGACGGATTTTTCGCTTGCAAATAGACAAGGTATTTTTCCGCATTTTCATTGTCATTCATAGACATATATACTTTTGCAAGTTCAAGGCAAGCTTCCCAATTTGAATTGTCAGCCTTTAAAACATCTTCGTAGGCAACGCGCGCATTGTCATATTGTCCCGCAGAAGCGTATGCTTTTGCAAGATTCAAGCGAACTGTATTATCTTTTCCCTTGATTCTGAGTGCATTTTGATAATAAGTAACCGCTTCAACATATTTTTCCTTTGTTCTAAACGCATTTCCCAAATTATTGTTTACTTCAAAATTCTGAGAATCCTGATTGTACGCACTTTGTAAATACGTTATAGCGGTATCCACCTGATTGTTTTCCAAACAAAGCACACCCAAATTCGTCTTTGCCTTGATATGCGATGGGTCAGCCTTTAAAACTTCCTGATACAAAGAAATTGCCCTTTCCGCATCGCCCGATTCATCACACAAAAGCGCGTAATTGTACAAAATATTAACTGCAAGTGTTCCCGTTACACCGCTTCGCGCATCATAAGCCTGTTTTGCATAAGAAAGAGCTTCATCTTTTTTCCCTTGAACATACAATACAGTTGACAAGTTGTAATATGTAGCGGGGTCTTTATGCGATGGATCCATATACACAATCGCTTTGCGGTAACAATTTTCTGCACTTTTATAATCACCGAGCGCAGAATACGCCGAACCTTGTTCTTGGTACGTTTGTGAATTTGATGGATTGATTCGGATTGCCTGGTCAAATGCCGAAATCGCACCTTTATTGTCACCTTGTCGCAAAAGAATTCGCGCCGCCGCAATATAAGCGCGTTCATAATCAGAATCGATTGAATATGCTTTTCGATAAGCCGCAAGTGCCTGATTCGTATTTCCAAGTCGCTCAGAAACAAAGCCTAAATTGTACTGCGCTGCCGCAAAAGTTGGGTCGAGTTTTGCCGCTGTTGAAAATGAAGAAGATGCCGCTTGATATTTTCTCTGTTGTGCCTGCGCTCGCCCTAATTGATAATAATAAATAGCATTTGTGCTATTTTTTGACACCGCAAGTTTTAGCTCAGATTCGGCAGTAGCGTAATCTTTTTTGTCTAAAGCTTCCATTCCCAAAATATAGTGCGAAGGACTGTCCGTCCCATCGTGAGCAATAGCTCCATTTGCATAATCCGAAGCGGAATTTTTTAACTGTCCACGAGAAGCCGCATCTATAGCCTCGCGTTCAGAAGCTTCGTACAAGGCAAGTCCCATTTCGCTCGTTTTTTGCGCAGAATACAATGGGTCATCTTCTGGGAGCATAGACCGCGCCTTATCAAAGTGAGTCATCGCATTTTTTGTGTCGCCACTATTTAACGCAGCTTTTCCTTTTTGGATTTCAGCTTCAATTTGTTTTTTAAGTTCCGCCGATTGCCGTGCCTGTTCTGCCTTTTTTGCTTCAGCTAATTTTT
>CALCEK010000238.1 GCA_937900125.1 uncultured Treponema sp.
AGCTTGGACACCCGAAAAGCTGCTATTTCACATTCGACAGCACAAACAATGTTTTAAAGGCGGGGCCTGTGTGGGATTTTGACTGGGCGGCGTTAGGGCAAGCAAGTTCTTGCAGACTAAAAAACACGATTTACTACAACGCTCTGTTCAAGTCGCCCTCATTCACGGCACGCGCAAAAGAATTGTGGAATGAATCATACACAAAGATTGACATCGGCACACAGATTGAAGCGATTCGCAAACACCTTGCCGTTGCGGCAAAAGCGGATTCGTTTTTGTGGGGAGCGCACAATGACCCGTCTGGCATTGCCCGCACAGATTTTGATGCCTATGTTGATTTCTTAAAGGAAACTTTGGAGAAAAAACTTAGTGTTGTAAACACAGACGTGGACGGTCTAGAGTAGCGGAAAATTGCTAATTTTTATCAAAGCCACTGCATGGTTTTGCGGTGTCTTACAACGCGCTTGTTTTGCAAAAGAGAAATTTTTTATCCTTGAAATTTTGGAATTCTATAGTAGAATAAAATAAATGAGTTTTTCATCTTGTGGAATCAGCAAAATAAAACGAATCGAGGTTTAAAATGAATCAAGCCGTGGCAGCTTTTTTGGGACAACACAATTTTCCTGTGCATCTTGACATAAACTCTGTAATTGATGCGCTTTTGTTTGATATGCACGAAGGTCTTTCGGGGCGACCTGCGGGGCAGGATATGATAAAAACATTTTCTAATCCGCCTACAAAAAATGTTTCGGGCGAAAGCGTGATTGTAATTGATGCGGGAGGAACGAATTTTCGCTCTTGCTTAGTAACTTTTGATTCTCAAGGAAAGCCTTCAATCGATTTTATGGAAAAAACAAAAATGCCTGGAATTGAAAAGGAACTTTCCCGAAAGGAATTTTTTGAACAATTTGCCCAAAATCTTGAACATTTAAAGGACAAGTCAGACAAAATCGGATTTTGTTTTTCCTATCCGATGACAATCACCGAAGACGGTGACGGAATTTTGCTAGGCTTTTCAAAAGAAATTAAAGCCCCAGAAGTTGCTGGCTGTTATGTTGGAAAAGAATTAGCTTCGGCTCTTGAAGAACACGGTTGGAAAAAGCAAGTTCACATTTCTATGTTAAATGACACTGTTGCAGCTTTGCTTGCGGGCGCGGCAGCTCCTGACGAAGGAAAAAAATATTCATCTTACATCGGATTTATTTTGGGTACGGGAATGAATGGCGCATACATTCAGCCTGAAAGCAAAGAATATCCCGGCTTAAAAAAACAAATTATTGTTTGCGAAAGCGGAAAATTTAACAAAGTTATCCGCTCAGATTTTGACCTCGCCTACGACCAAAAAAGCATAAAGCCTGGCACTTCAATTTTAGAAAAACTCTGCTCAGGCGCGTATTTAGGTCCGTTAAGTTACGAACTTATAATCACTGCGGCAAAAGAAAATCTTTTTTCTAAGGAATTTTCAAAATCGCTTTTGGAGATTCAAAATTTAACGCTAATAGAAATGGACGCTTTTTTGCACGCGCCTTATGCAACTTCTTCTGTTTTGGGTGCAAAAGCTGCGGAAAAGGCAACAGGCGAAGATTACGAGCGGCTTTTTGAGCTTTTAGATGCCGTTGTTGAGCGAACCGCGCGGCTTGCGGCGGCAATTTTGGCATCTTGCGTTATAAAAAGCGGTTGTGGAAAATCGGCATCTGAAAGTGTTTGCATTTTGTGCAACGGAACCACATTTTACAAAACTTACAAAATCCAAGAGCGCGTAACAGGCTATCTTGAAGAAGTCCTTGTAAAAGAGCGCGGTTTACACTTTGAAATTATCAGTCGCGATAATGACATTACTCTTGGAGCCGCAATCGCAGGTTTAATCAGCTAAACTTTACCAAGCAAACGCTCACAGTCATTCAGAAACGCAGTAAAGAATCTATTTTTCTTTTGCAAAAAAATACACAGATTTTTTAGAACTGCGTTTCTTAGAATGGCGAGCAACTTTTCAGACCACAAAATGACATATTTTCCGAAACTTGAACCTAATACTTCTGATTCCTTAAATTAAAAGTCTAATATTTTTTTTTATTTTGCCGAAATTGATTAAAAGGGAGCTTTAAACTTCATTTTAAAAGAGGGGATAAATGGCATCACGAGCTAAGGTTCTAGGCAAATCGATATTATTATTCATTCTTATAATTATAATGGCATTGTTTGGATTGCTTTGGTTTGATTATTTGGGAATCATTCAAGCAAAAAGTATGTTTGCTCCTGTTTACAAGCTAATTGGGCTAGAACCGCAAACATCCGTTTCTCCGTCTTCGCCAAAAAATCTTGCGGAGGCGGATTTGGATAACGACCGTTTTGCAAAACGCCTTGAAGCACTAGACATTCGTACTGAAGAATTAGACAAACGCGAAGCCGACATTGTTACTGCCGAAGAAAATAATGCGCAAGTTGCTCAAGAACTAGAAGACCAAAAAAAAGCGCAAGAAGAGCGTGAAAAAACATTCAACAATGAAGTGAAAAAATACGATGAAAGAATGGTAAACATCGACCAGATTGTGCAAAACCTAGAAGGTATGCAGCCTGTAAACGCGGTAAATATTCTTGTGGAGATGAACGACCAAGACATTATTGACGTTCTTCGACGTGCAGAAGAAAAAGCCAAAGCGCAAGGTAGCTCTTCTATGGTGGCGTATTGGCTTTCGCTTATGCCGTCTGCGCGGGCAGCGGAAATCAATCGCAAGATGGCAAACAAACCAACTTCTTTGCGCTAAGTTTTCGGAGGTACAGCCAATGCAGGAAGTGTTAGCAAATGTTTTGCAGATTCAAAAAAATCCCGTAAAGGAAATTTTGTCTGCAAAGCCTGAATCTAAAAAGGATGCGATAAACTTTAAGGAGCTTTTAGAAAGTTCAACAAAAACTGAAAAAGAGCCTGAAGCGCAAAATCCCGAAGAGAAAAATGTGTCTTTTGTTCGGGAAGCGGAAACTGTGCAAAATCCCAAACAAAAACTTTCCCAAAAAAATGTGCAAAATGCGGACGAGTCAAAACTAAAGCCCGCAAGTTTTTCTGTGGCAAAAAAGCCGAATTTTCAAGTTGACGAAAAAAGTTTTTCGGATAATTTTTCTTTTGACGCTGGATTTTTTCCGCAGGAAGAAAATGCAATTTTTGCTTCTTTGGATTTAAATGATGAAAATGGATTTTCAGTTTTATCTTTTACAGAAAATGCCGTTCCTCAAGAAGAAAATATTTCTTTACAAAATATTGACTTAGAAAAAGAAGTAATTTCTTTTGCAGATGAAAAAACGGAAAATCTACAAGAAGAAAATGCCGTTTTACAAAATAATTTTTTTGCTACTTCGGTTGAAACAAAAACAGAATCTAGTGTTAGCCTAAGTGATGATTCTTCTTTTGACACCGCGTTGTTAGCCTCTGGTCAAGAAGTTGCAGAAAAACCTATTCTAAAAGAAGAAAAGAATTTGGTTTCTCAAGAGAAAAATCTTTTTAAAGGCACAAAAAACCAAAATAAAAAAGAAGTCATTTTAGAAGTTCCAGAAGAAGGAAAAATGCTTTTTTCTGTTGTGGACGAGCGCACCAAAATCGAAGAAAAAGATGTAAAAATCGCGCTAGAGGCAAAAAATGACGTTTCTCTTGCTTCAGGCGAGCAAAAGTTTACGCAAGGTTTTCAGGACATTCTTTCTTCCGATAGCCAAAGTGCCGCCGCAAATGGCTCAGTTTTTCAGGAAATGCTTTCTAATCAAATTGCTTTTTCTGCGGAAGATTTTGTAAAAGCTGGCAATATGGTTTTGCGCGACAATAATTCTGGCACGATAAATTTAATACTTCGCCCAGAATCGCTTGGAAATGTTAAGATAAATCTTGAACTTTCCGATAAAATTTTAGAGGCGCATATAACTGTGCAAAGCAAAGAGGCTTACGAAGCCTTTAAGCAAAACCTTAGCTCGCTAAAGCAAGCGTTCCAAGAAAATGGTTTTGATTCTGCGCGTTTTGATTTGAACTTAGCGGATTCGGCTTTTTCTTCTGGGGCATTTGCGCAAAGTAGCGGAAAAGAACAGGGTGGGGATAAATTCTTTTCTGCACGAGCTTATGGGGACTTTGCAGAAGGAAGCGACAGTGCGCTTTCGCTTGAAAGTCAAAATCCGAGCGAAGCGCAATATGCGGCAATTAGCGACTACAAAATTGATGTGGTTGCGTAACAGGGGGTGAATATGGAAGAGGTTACGGGTTTTAATCCTACTTTTACGGCTCAGGAAAAAGCAAGACTTGATATGCAAGTTGATTCTTACAACAAATCATTGGTTGTAAATGGAAAAACAACTTCTCAGTCTTTGGGGAAAGATGATTTTTTAAAGCTTTTGATAACACAGCTTTCTAATCAAGACCCAACTGACCCTATGGACAACACGGAATTTATCGCTCAAATGGCAGAATTTAGTTCTCTTGAACAGATTACCAATTTGAATTCTAACTTTGAAAAAATGAATTCTATGTTGAATGCAAGTCAAGCCTTGAACACTATAGGAAAAACCGTTTCCTTGGACATAGGCGATAGTCAAGCAGTTGGCGTTGTAGAGGCGGTTACTTACGGAAACAATCCGCAGGTAAAAGTTGGCAATATGTATTACGATTTAAAGCAGATTTCAGCCGTTTACGGCGAGTAAAAAAGAGGGTATTTATATGATGAGGTCACTTTATGCTGGTGTAAGCGGCTTACAAAATCACCAGACAAGAATGGATGTTATTGGTAACAACATTGCCAATGTAAACACTTATGGTTTTAAACGCGGTCGTGTCGATTTTCAGGATATGATAAGTCAGCAACTTTCTGGAGCAGCGCGTCCTACCGAAGAAGTGGGCGGTGTAAATCCAAAAGAAGTCGGACTTGGAATGAGCGTTGCTTCTATTGACACAATTTTTACGCAGGGCAATTTGCAGTCAACAGGCGTTGGAACTGACCTTGCAATTCAGGGAAATGGATTTTTTGTGTTAAAAAATGGCGACCAAACTTTTTACACAAGAGCGGGTGTTTTCGGAGTTGATTCAAACGGAACTCTTGTAAATCCTGCAAATGGGCTTAGAGTTCAAGGTTGGATGGCAGAAGAATTAAATGGCGAGCAGGTGCTTCGCACTTCTTCAACTCCAGGCGATTTGGTGATTCCCGTTGGTCAAAAAGACCCGCCACACGCAACAGAAAATGTGCATTATATTTGTAACTTAAACAAAAATATGCCCGTGATTCCAGAAAATCCAACTGAATCCGACATTGCAAAAGGAACTTGGCAGACCGAAGTTGACATTTACGACACCTACGGAAACGCTCACAAATTGCAAATGGATTTTAGAAAAGTTCCCGATAATCCAAACCAGTGGACTGTTACGGTAAATGTAGACCCAGAAGCCGAAACCGAAACTCGAATTGGACTTGGAACAACAGATGGTGTTGAAAACACATACACTCTAAACTTTGACAATTTTGGCACTTTGCAATCTGTTACAGACAGCGCAGGAAACGTTTCTAATCCAGAGGGAGAAATTATTTTGCAGGCTTCCTATAATGTTAGCGATAGCAATCCTGACGAAAATGGAAATCCTTATCGCCAAACATTTAATCTTAATTTGGGAACAATCGGCAGCGTTGAAAATACAATCACTCAAAGTGCGTCAAAAAGTACAACAAAAGCAAATTATCAGGATGGTTACAAATTAGGCTATCTTGACAATTATAAAATTGATTCAAGCGGTATCATTACAGGCGTATACTCAAATGGTTCTACGCGCACAATTGGACAGATTGCAATGGCAAGTTTTACAAACCAGGGCGGTCTTGAAAAGAAAGGCGATAATACCTATGCAGAATCAATCAACTCTGGCATGGCAAGCATTGGAGAAGCGGGAACAATGGGCAAAGGTTCAATGCTCGCTGGCACATTGGAAATGTCAAACGTTGACCTAACCGAGCAACTTACAGATATGATTGTAACTCAGCGCGGTTTTGAATCTAACGCAAAGACAATACAAACAGGCGACTCAATGCTTGAAACCGTAATTAACTTAAAGCGATAACATAAAAAAATCTGTCTTTAAACTCCGTCATCTTTGGCGGAGTTTTTTATTTTGTAACATTTCCTATTTTTTACAAAAGAGTACTTAAAGCGTTTTGGTAAAAGTTTTCTAAGTTTTTTACTTCAACAAGGATATTGTAGCCACTTTTATTTATTTGTTCGGAATGGATTTTTATTTCTGATTCTGAGCTTTTTCTTGTAAACGTAGAAAGCGATGACAAAATCTTTTTTGCCCACATTTTTGGACTTTCTTTTAACGAAATAAATTCAAGAAAATCAGAAATTTTTGTTTCTTCCGTAATGCTTAAAGAGGCAAAGCAGGGTAGGGAGGCACATTGTGCTTCTATTAAAACAACAACCAAACCTTCGTATAAACTTGGAAGAATCACCGCGTCAAATGCTTGGTACAATTCTTGAACATCATTTCTTTGCCCTAAAAACCGAACATTTTTTAGGCAAAGTTTTTCTGTTAAACTTTTACACTTTTCTTCTTCTGGCCCGCTTCCTACAAGGAGCAAAACGGAATCTGGCTGCGTTTTTTGTATTTCGTAAAAAATTTTAATTAGCATTTCTTGATTTTTTTGTTTTACAAAACGCCCAATATGCCCAAAAACAAGCGTTTGGTTTTGTAAGTTTAATTCATTCCGCTTTTTTTCTCGGATTTGGGGAGAAAACAAAAATCGCTCAACTTCAATGGCATTTTTTAACAAAAAAACTTTTCCTTCATTGTACGCTTTTTTTCCAAAAAGATAGATTCCCGCTTTTTTTGAGCAACATAGATAATTTGTCGCATACAATTTTGAAAAAGGACGCAACAAATTTTTGTAAATATTTTTTTTCCATTCTTTTTTGCTACTTGTAGAATGTGAGTGGCAAATGCGAATGGGAACTTTTGCGCATTTTGCTGCATACAAAGGAAATACCGAAAGAGTTGTTATGTGCGAGTGAACAATTTGATAGTTGTTTTTTAGAAAGATTTTTTTTAATTCGGCAATATAAGAAAATAATTTTTGGTACGGGGGAACAATAATAACTTTTCCACCAAGTGCTTCAATTTCTTTGTAAGGAATCCGCGTGGAATCTGAATCACAGATAAAATCAAATTGAAACTTAGAGCGGTCAATGTGGCGATAGTAATTCATTACAACTGCTTCTACGCCGCCGCCAAGCCATTTTCCAATAATGTGCGCAATTCTTATAGGAGAGTTCATATTGCCCTCCTGTAAAAATTTGTGCGTCTGATTTTGAATTTAGTTAAACTGAGTTTGCCCCCCCCCGTCATTTGTATAGCATTTTTGACTAGGGCGGAAAATTCTGTTTTAAAGCGTTCCGTGCTAAATTTTTGTGCGTGGAGTGCTATGGTGTTTGGCGAAAAAACACCATTTTTGTCTAAATCTTCAAATTTGAGGATTGCTTTTTTTAGACTTTCTACAGTTTGTTCTTCAAAAAAGATTCCCGTTTTTCTTTCTACAACGGTTTCTTTTGCGCCTCCTTTTTTAAAGGCAATAACTGGTCGCCCCGCAGCTTGCACTTCAACGGGAATAATTCCAAAATCTTCTTCGGCACAAAAAAGTAATGCTTTGCAAGAGTTTAGGTAATTTCCTAAAGCTTCATCGCTAATTCTTCCTGTAAAAGTGATATTTTGATATTTTGAAGCGAGTGTTTTTAGTTGTTTTTCTTGACTTCCGCCGCCAATTACAACTAACGGTCGTTTTAATTCGCCACAAGCGGAAATTGCTAAGTCTATACGTTTGTATGGTACAAATCGGCTAAAAGCAAGATAAAAGTTTTTAGGTGCGTTGTTGCTTTTTTTAAAAACTGCGGTGTTTACTGGAGGATAAATCACCTGAGAATCCCTTCCCCAAAATTTTTTAATTCTGCGCGAAATATAAAAAGAATTTGCAACAACAAAGTCAATTCTTTGGCTCGAAATAAAATCCCATTCGCGAATTTTGGGCATTTGTTTTTTCATAAAAAAGCGGGTGATTTTTTTGCTTTTTGCGTAATAATCAAAGTACAAATCCCACGCATAGCGCATTGGAGAATGAATGTAGGCGATAAACGGCACGGTTGGCGGAGTTATAACGCCTTTTGCGCAACAAGACGAAGAGGCAATAACAAGGTCGTAATGCGAAAAGTCAAATGATTCAAAGGCTTTTGGCATAAACGCTAGGAATTTTGTGTAAAGTTTTGTTGCAAATGGTAAATGTTGTAAAGACGAGGTGTGTACCTTTTGCGGCGGAAAATGCGCTCCCATCTTTTTTTTAATGTTGTTTTGGCTTTTTCGGGATTTGATGTATAATTTTATTTATTGGAGGAAACTTTGTTTTTGAGAAATTACAGTGACTCGTGTGATTCTGAAAAGTATCCGGGTAATTATTAATGGATGCATATAAACCACTTCATTTTTTGAAGTGTTATTTATAGAAAGAGGAGAAGTAATTATGAAAAACCTGATTGAAGAATTTAAAACCTTTATTTCTAAAGGCAATGTCCTTGGACTGGCGATCGGTATTATTATCGGCGGCGCGTTCAATGACATCGTGAACTCCCTGATCAATGATGTGATCATGCCGGTTATCGGACGATTGCTTTCCAATGTGTCATTCAGCAATTGGTATATTCCGCTGAGTGGGGAACATTATGATTCCTTTGCCCAGGCTCAGGCTGCCGGTGCCCCGATGATCACCATCGGTAATTTCATTTCTGCCGTGATCAATTTCTTTATCATTGCTCTGGTCCTGTTCTTCATTATGAAGGCTGCCAATAAGGCTTCCGAAGTCGCCAGAAAGAAGGAAGAGGACGAAGCAGCTGCGAAAGCGGCTGAACCGAGCGAAGAGGTTAAGCTGCTCACCGAAATTCGTGACGCGCTGAAGAAAAAATAAGTTGATATAAATCAGCCTCAATTTTTTGTTGAGGCTGATGTGTTTTTAATTGATGAGATTTGATGGTGGTAGAAGAGCTTGCTCTTCTGCCATTTCTGTTATAATTGAGATAAATGGCCGCAGAGGTGTAAATTGTCGAAACGTCTTGTTCTTATCTTATTTATATTCGGATTTTTGCTTGCATTGGGAGGCTGTACCCTGATTGCTCCTAAAGAGGAAGAAGTAGATTACAAGGCACTCGAACAGACAGCCTCGGTTCACCTCACGCAGACGTTTGAGGCAATGCCTACTTCAACTTTTACCAATACTCCTGTTCCAACCAATACTCCTGAACCAACGGCGACGGATACCCTGGAACCAACCGCAACTGATGAAGTGATGCTGATCGAACGTGTCGAAGAAGCGTCATCTCCTACCCCTATACCACCGACTGCCACCGTTTATTTCCCGGATAAGGCTGATTTTGTTGCTGCACTGCCGAGCCCGAATCAGTTTGTCCCGAACCAGCATTTTTATCTGACCTGGCAGCTCAAGAATGTCGGGACATCCATCTGGTCAGGAAAATACAGTTTCCGTTACAGTGAAGGGATTCAGCTTGCTGATCAGAATGCTTATGAAATCACTGAAGTTGTTGAGCCGGGCGGTGTGCTGACCATTACAATGCCGGCAACAGCTCCCGATACAGAAGGTACTTACAAAAC
>CALCEK010000239.1 GCA_937900125.1 uncultured Treponema sp.
CTCGGCCGGAATTTATCGCTCGGCTAGACCATATCGCTCGGCTAGAACTTTCTGCACAGGCAAAAATTTTCGCTCGGCCGGCTGGTCTTTTATGGAAACCTTGATTGTAATCGCCGTAGTGCTAATTCTTACTTCATCAGTTGGGTTTATGGGAATGGGGAGCCTAGAAAAAGCACGCGTTGCAAGTTGCAAAAGCCAAATTGATTCATTTTGCGTCGCTCTAGAAGCATTTTATATGGATTGTGGCTTTTATCCGACAGTTCAGCAGGGTTTAGAAGTTCTCTACAAAAGAAACGATATTTCTGAAAGTCTTTGGGCAGGACCATACTTACACAAAAAGCCCCCAAAAGATCCTTGGGGTAATGAGTATGAATATATTTTCCCAGGAATTGACGGAAATCCTTATGGAATTAGAAGTTTCGGACAAGATGGTATGGAAGGAGGAGAGGGAAAAAATGCTGATATCACATCCTGGTAGAAAAAAAAATCGCTGTTTAGGTTTTTCATTTTTGGAAACTCTTATTTTTTTGCTTGCTCTTTTGTTTTTGTCTTGTACATTTTTAGAAGTCGTTACAAACACGATGAAAGGGAACGAAAAAATGCAAAGTAGAGCAGTTTATATTTTGGAAAAACAAAATGCGACAAACTGAAATTTTACTGTGTATTTTTTTAGATAGCCTATTAGTTTTAATTTCTTGTAGCCTTTATTTTTCATTTTTTCGATACACCGTTAAAGATGGAGAAAAAAATTATTTAGAAAGTTTTATTCTTTTAAAAACCGATTCAATGCTTAGAAAAGAAATTTCTAGTAAAAAAATTGCATATTGGAAAAATTTTTCTTCACAACAAAATGATTTTTTTGAAATTCAAAAAGAAGTTTTAGAAAAATGTTCAAAAATAAAAAATATAAGAATAGTCGAGATTTTTCCTGTAATTGAGGAAAAGCAAATCGTTGGAATGAAAGTTCTTTTTACAGTTGAACTGAACAATAAAAGTTCCAGAAAAACTTTTCAAACTTGTGAAAAATTTAGCACGAGAAAAATATGAATAAATTTGTTTTATTTTTTTGTATGGCAATTGTTTCTCTTTCAATTTTAAGTTTTTCTTATGCGAATGTTTTATTTGTATGGAAAACCGAGCAGAATTTTGAAAGAAAAATTGAATGTGAAAATGTTTTAATGAACATTTTGATAGCAATGCCGATTACGTACTTGGGCGGTTTATTATCAATGGTTTTAATCTTGAATATAAGCCCCCTAGAAGCCGCTACAATGGCTGTTTTGCCGTTCGTGCTAGGTGATGTACTCAAAGCGTGTGCAGCGGCGTTTATAGGCGTCAGAATCAATTTAGCGTTGAAGTGGGAATGATGACGCTATCGCCAATTGCATTGAAAAAAATATCAGCCTCGACGTTGAAAATTTTACCGACGGATTCGACGTTGAGGATTTTTTTTGGCTTGCCTGCCGCAAATATCCCGTGGTTTTTAACGACGATAACTTCGTCCATATAATTGCGCACGTGATTAAGGTCGTGCAGAACGGCAATAATTGTGACGCCGGTTTTATTCACGCGGTTAATAATATCCATAACGTCCAGCTGATGTGCGATATCGAGGTAAGTGGTTGGTTCGTCCAGCAAAAGAATCTGCGGCTTCTGCGCGAGGGTCATAGCTAACCAAGCGCGTTGCTTTTCGCCGCCGGATAAAGATTGAACTTGTCGATTTTCAAAATCAGTGAGCCGCGTAATTTTCAGCGCCAAGTCAATAGCCGCCGCATCGTCTTTGGAAGTGCCGCCAAAAATTTTCCTGTGCGGGAATCTGCCGAATTCAGCCAGTTGCCGAACGGTAGTATCTTGCGGGGCGAACCTTTCCTGCGGCAAAATGAGATCGGCGGGCTGAATGTTACGATCCCTTATAAGAAGGCGGTCATCCCCTTCTGCTCCTCGTTGGATCCCTATGCGGAAGAGATCGGCAGTGTCAATACGCTCGTCCCGGACGGGGGCGGCGGTCTGAAGGGATATAACACGGATGCGTTGGGGCTCTCCTATATCGCCGGACAGACCGGTATTGTATTTACGGGAGCAAAAGTTGTAATACTCGGAAGCGGAGGAACTTCTCTGACTGCACAGGCGGTCGCGAAGCGCAAAGGCGCACGGCAGATCGTCGTGATTTCCAGAAGCGGTCCGGAGAATTATGACTGTCTGGATCGGCATTTTGATGCGGATATATTGATCAATACGACGCCGGTGGGAATGTATCCCCACAATGGCGAAAAACAGGTCGATCTGGAGAAATTTGCACATCTTTCCGGTGTGCTTGATGTTATCTATAATCCGCTGCGGACGGCGCTGCTGATACAGGCGGAAGCCTTAGAGATCCCCTGTTCCAACGGGCTGCCGATGTTGGTAGCTCAGGCGGTTCGGGCTGAAGAATTTTTCTTCGGAAAACCGATTGAGGACAGTGAGATCACGCGGATCACCGCGCAGCTGTGCCGGGAGATGCGGAATATCGTGCTGATCGGCATGCCGGGGAGCGGAAAAAGCAGTGTCGGCCTTGAGCTTTCAAAAATGACCGGGCGTGAGATCATCGACATTGATGCGGAAATTGTACGGATTGTCGGTTGTTCGATCCCGGAGCTTTTCCGGACTCAGGGTGAAGAGGCTTTCCGAAAGCTGGAAACGGAAGTTGTCACCCGGGCCGGG
>CALCEK010000240.1 GCA_937900125.1 uncultured Treponema sp.
TACATTTTTTCGTATTCATAATGGCTGCGGGGCTGTCTAATGACGTTCTTGCTACATAAGCGGCTCCGTCTATTTCTTTTAAAAGCTCTGTAAAACTGTAAGTATCGCACGGCTTTAAAAATACAAGCACTTTTTCTTGAGGAATTGGAACTTCTTGCGCATTTGGGTCGCGTTGTTTTGCCATAGTATTGTTCATACGAGTAGTGCTTTTTTTGACTTCAATTTCGCCTGTGATTCGCACTAAATATTTTGACAAATTAGCTCCGCACCATTGATTGTACACAAAGTTTTTTTCAAGGTCATCGCTAGATGTGAATGTACTAGGTGTAATGTCATAATCGAATAAACCTTTGCGCCAGCCTACTACACGCTGAACCTTGTTTTCTTCAAGTAAGGTCTTAGCGCGATTAATTAAATCAGTCCTTATTGATTCGTTTTGCATCTCAAATCCTCCAGACGTTTGTTTTCGCCAAGTTCCGTCACTTTTGAAACAAAATCATTCATAATTCCTGCAAAGCGTACACCTTCTGCCGCAGAACACCATTCAACTCGAGTTCGTCCCTTTTCAATTCCCAAATAATCAAGCATAGAAAAAAGTAATGTCATTCTTCGACGCGCAAAATAATTTCCGCTCGTGTAATGGCAATCGCCAGGGTGACACCCGCAAAGAATCACTCCATCTGCGCCTTTTTGAAATGCTCGCAAAATGAACATTGGATTCAAACGGCACGAACAGGGAATTCTGATGATTTTTACATCCGCAGGATATTCCAAGCGGTTGTTGCCCGCAAGGTCAGCTCCTGCATAGGAACACCAGTTGCAACAAAAAGCCACAATTTTTGGTTTCCAAGTTTTATTTTCTGTAGTTAATGTTTCTTCCATAAAATTTCCTTACACAGCAAGCTTTTGCTAGAACAGTGCGTCTACCTCCGCCATAATTTGTTTATTGCTGAAACCATGAAGATCCATTGCACCAGACGGACACGCAACAGTACAAGCTCCACAACCATGACACATTGCCGTATTAACTTGAGAAATGCGTCTTGAAATTGTTGTACGATTTGGACCGCGGAAGTCTTTTTGTATGTAAGAGATTGCGCCATAAGGACATACGTTTTCGCATTGTCCGCAACCATTACACATATTTTCATCTGGATGAGCGGTACAGGGGTCGTTTTTGAGTTTGTCTTTTACCAAAAGGCAAATTGCTTTTGCCGCAGCTCCAGACGATTGAGCGACTGTTTCTGGAATGTCTTTTGGTCCTTGACAACAACCTGCAAGGAAAATACCAGCGGTAGGACTTTCAACAGGTCGCAATTTTGCATGAGCTTCAAGGAAAAAGTCATTGTTATCCATTGAAGTTGTAAGCATTGTTGCAAGTGGACGCGCAGTTTTATCAGCTTCAATAGAAGCCGCAAGAACTACCATATCCGCTTTGATATGAACTTGCCTGTTTAAAATAAGGTCGCTTCCCTGCACATCAAGTGTTCCATCAGAAAGAGGAGTAACTTTTCCTACCATTCCTTTTATGTAATGAACACCATATTGCTCTACGGCTCGCCTATAGAATTCGTCAAAATTCTTGCCAGGAGTTCGGACATCAATGTAGAATACATAGCAATTTGTGTCGGGATAGTGGTCGCGCGTTAAAATCGCGTGTTTTGCCGTATACATACAGCAAACTTTTGAACAATATTCATGCCCCTTGCTTGAATCCGCAGAACAGCGACTTCCTACGCACTGCACAAAAACTATTGTCTTTGGAGGTTTTCCATCTGACGGGCGAAGCAAAACGCCATTTGTTGGACCTGCCGCATTGCAAAGACGTTCAAATTCAAGAGAAGAAACAACATCTTTACTTTGAGAATAAGCAAATTCATCAAATTTTTGAAGGTCGATTGGATTGTAGCCTGTTGCGACAACAATTGCACCATAGCGTTCTTCAATTATTTCATCTTTTGCATTGTAATTGATTGCTCCAACGCCACAAACTTTTTCGCAGAATCCACAAGCAGTTTTTCCGTTTTTCATGGCTTTTAAGCGCAAACACGCCGTTGAATCGATTGTTGCCACTTTTGGAACAGCCTGAGCAAACGGAATGTAGATTGCCGTTCTATTGTCGAGATTCAAATTGAATTCGTTTGGAACGCGCTTGTTCGGACATTTTTCGATACACGCACCGCAACCTGTACATTTTGTTTCGTCAACATAACGCGCTTTTCTGTTGATTTTTGCCGTAAAGTTTCCAACATAGCCTTTTACGTCAACAACTTCGCTATATGACAAAATTCTGATGTTTGGATTCTGACTTACTTCCGTCATTTTTGGTGTAACAATACAACTTGCACAGTCAAGCGTAGGGAAGGTTTTGTCTAGTTGTGCCATTTTTCCGCCGACAGTCGGCTTTTTTTCTACAATGTCAACTTGGAATCCCGCATCTGCAATATCTAGTGCGGCAGTGATTCCCGCAATTCCTCCACCAATGACCAAGGCTCGTTTTGTCATAGGAGTTTCGCCAGCGGTTAGGGGAGTGTCAAGAATCGTTTTTGCGATGGCTGCTTTTCCGAGTGCAATAGCTTTTTCGGTTGCAACATCCATCTCTTTTGTAACCCAAGAATCTTGTTCTCGGATATTTGCAATTTCAACCTTAAAAGGATTTAATCCAGCTCGTTCTGCACAACCACGGAATGTTTTTTCGTGCATTCGCGGTGAACAAGAACAAAGAACAACACCCGTTAGATTGTCTTTTTTGATTTCATCTTCAATCATTTTCTGACCGGCAGATGAACACATATATGTATAGTGCGTAGAGAACACAACTCCAGGTTGCTTTCCTAACTCTTCCGCAACTTTTGCAACATCAACGGTACCAGCAATATTTGTGCCACAATGGCACACGAAAACACCAATTCTTTCCATTATGCCACTCCTTATTTACGATACTTTCTAAATGCACTTACAATAGCCTGCTGTGGCATTTCATCGTCAAGGAACGAAGGAACAGCTTCTGCTTTTAAATGCTGATTTCCTCTTTGGCGTTCTACAACCATTCGCACGGCTTCAATAAGTTTTACAGGTTCAACTTGTCTTGGGCAACGTTCTAGGCAGGCAAAACAAGAAAGACATTTGTAAATCGACTTTGAGTTTAAAAGCGATTCTATCTCTCCATTTTCTACCATTTGCACAAATTGATGCGGATGATATTCCATTTCATCATAATTTGGACAAGTTCCTGAGCATTTTCCGCAAATCATACATTTTTTTGGATTTACACCGCTTATGGAAAGCAATTCGGCTTTTATTTCAGCAAGTTCGTTTTCAAGCATAGGGTGCCTCCTGTTCTACAGCTTCCTTTACACCTAACGCCTCTGCAAGAAGTTCTGTAAAGTAAACAACATTCATGCTTTCATTGCTGTTTTTGATGAGATTGTAGCGACAAAGCGGACAACTTGTTACAAGAAAATCTGCACCCATATCTTGCGCATTAGTGATTATTTTCTTTGCTCTTTCTTTTGGAATTTCTGGGGCATCAAACATGGTGTATGCGCCACAACATTCATTCCGCTGAGAATAAAGTACAGGAGTCGCTCCGATTGCCTTAATAAAGTCTTCTAAAATTTGAGGATTTTCTGGGTCGTCAAATTGAAGAACTTTGCCAGGTCGCAAAAGTAAACAGCCGTAATACGCACCAATTTTTTTGCCCTTTAGCGGATTTTTTACAGCCGCTTTTACTCCCTGCCAGCCCACAACATCGCGCAACACTTCTAAAAAGTGAAGAACTTGCGCTTCTCCATTGTACTGAATCGAATCTTGAGCAAGGTAATTGTTTACCTTTAAGATTACATTAGCATCGTTCTTCATGTCGTCATTTACTTGTTTAATGACATTGTAACATGCAGAACAAATCGTTACCAATGCTTCACCTGCATCCCTTGCCGCTACCAATGCTCGCACAGATGAAAGTTTTGTTGCGATTTCATCTTTTGCAAGAGGA
>CALCEK010000241.1 GCA_937900125.1 uncultured Treponema sp.
CAGTAAAGCAAGTGGCAGATATTGTGCTTAAGGGTTCCGGTGGGGAATCGTGTATATATGAACTGTATCAGATGATCGGTATGAGCAATAAGTATTAAGTGAGATATAGCAGAAGACATAGTAGTGTTTGATGGAATAATAATTATTTATCGTTAGCGGAAAAGGGTGACCAAATGTTTAAGATTACATCTATTCAAGAAGATGATAATAAGTATTGGTTTAGTTTTTTGTTTGTTAATGCGTTATTCAGCGTTGATAAAAATGACAAGAAGTTGCAGTATGAAGGTAGCTTATCAGGGCATCCAGTATTATCTTCCCCACCATTCTTGAAATTTATTAAACACAATGAGTACTTGTATGCAGTCCCATTTTTTTCGGATTCATTAGTAATATATAGCGCTACGACAAAAGAATTTGAGACTATAACAATAAATCAAGATATGGATAAAAATCATCCCCTAAAAATGCCATATTTTCAAGCTAGAAAAAAATGGAAAACAAAAAAGAATCTATGCACTCTTTCCACAAAAGATGTTTCTCACTCGGCGGACTTTTTTGTTCGTGGTGCTGAGAATAACGCTAGGAAGCCGTAGATATTTCGCTTGCGCTCAATATGACGGAGTGGGCGACAACACTCTGTTACCGCACCAGTATCCCTCCAACCGCTCAATAAATCTGTTCGGAAATTTCAGTTTCAAAACAGGTCTAATATACCGAATGACACGATTCCTTGAAAACTGCTTGACATATATAGGGCAACTGTGTAATATTAGATTATTCCTATAGAAATAATAGGAAAATACCTATTTTACACTAGGCTTTAAGGAGAAATGCTGTGAATGTTCTTGACTTGGTAGGAAACACGCCGCTTGTTGAACTAAAAAATATTCTTCCACAAGACGCACAAGTCCGCATTTTTGCTAAAGCAGAATATCTAAACGCAAGCGGTTCTGTAAAAGACCGAGCGGCACTTTCTATGATTCGTTCAGGCTTAAAAACTGGCGCACTCACTCAAGGAAAAACAATCGTTGATTCCACAAGCGGAAACACTGGCATAGCGTATGCAATGATTGGTGCAGCTTTAGGTTATAAAGTGATTTTATTTATGCCCGCAAATGTTACCACAGAACGCAAACGAGTAATGAAAGCCTACGGAGCTACAGTAATAGAAACCCCCGCGTTAGAAGGAATGGAAGGTGCGTATTTGAGGTGCAAACAATTAGTTGAATCAAAACCAGAAGAATATTTTTACCCCGACCAATTTACAAATGACGCAAATTGGCAAGCGCATTATCTTTGCACGGGAGAAGAAATTTGGCGGCAAACAAGCGGTTTGGTTACGCATTTTATTGCGGGAACGGGAACAAGCGGAACTTTTATGGGATGCACTCGCAGACTAAAAGAACACGACCCAAAAATCAAGTGTATTACGGTGTCTCCAGATTTGCCGTTTCACGGAATTGAAGGAATTAAACACTTTTCTAAATTAAATACAAATGGATTTTTTCGCAAGGAAGAATCAGATGGAAAAATTGAAGTTTCCACAGAAGAGGCTTATAAAATGACACGCAAACTTTCTAATCAAGAAGGGGTTTTTGTTGGAATAAGTTCGGGGGCAAATGTTACAGCGGCAGTCCGCGTTGCACAAACAGCCCCTGCAGGAAGCGTGATTGTTACGGTGCTTTGCGATAACGGATGTCGCTACCTTACAAGTCATGTGTGGAGCTAGACATAAAAAGGAGGAAATATGACTGTAAGCGTTTTGATTCCGACTACTTTGCGCGGATTTACAAATAATCGTTCCGAGCTAGAACTTGAAGGCGAAACTGTCGGGCAGGTAATTCAAGCACTTTCTGATGAATACCCAGAAACAAAAAAGGCTCTCTTTGACGATGAAGGGAATCTGCGAAGTTTTGTAAATGTGTTTTTAAATGATGAAAATATTCGCGACTTAAACGGAAATGACACCGCTATTCGTGCGGGCGATGAGGTGATTCTGATTCCAGCGATTGCGGGCGGTTCGTGTGAACACGAATCAGAAAGAAAAGGACTCCTTGATTCTGAAATAGAAAGGGTAAAAGCTGTTTCGCTTACAAATGACGAAATTAAGCGGTACTCGCGTCATCTTTTGCTAAAAGAAATCGGTGTAAAGGGACAAAAAAAAATCAAAGCGGCAAAAGTTCTCATTGTTGGAATGGGCGGACTCGGCACTCCACTTGCGCAATATCTTGCGGCTGTTGGCGTTGGACAATTAGGTCTTATAGATGCAGACGTTGTTGACGAAACAAATCTTCAACGCCAAGTAATTCACGGAACGCGCGATGTAGGACGGCCAAAAGTTGCAAGTGCAAAAGACAGCATAAAAAAAATCAATCCGCTTGTAAAAGTAGAAACCTACAATGTTAGGCTCACCGCAGAAAACGCACTCGACATTATAAAAGAATACGATGTTATTGCCGACGCCACGGACAATTACCAAACACGCTATCTTGTAAACGATGCTTGTGTGCTTTTAGGAAAGCCCGATGTTTTTGGTGCAATGTTCCAATTTGAAGGTCAAGCAAGCGTTTATTTTGCAAAAGAAGGGCCTTGTTACCGCTGTATGTATCCGTCTCCGCCGCCACCAGGGCTTGTTCCTTCTTGCTCAATGGGAGGCGTTGTCGGGGTTCTTCCAGGAATCATCGGAACAATTCAAGCAAATGAAGTAATTAAACTGATTGTTGGGGGAGGCTCGCCGCTAATTGGTAGGCTTTTGAATTTTGACGCATGGAAAATGCGATTCCGCGAGTTGAAAATTCGTAAAAACCCGAATTGTCCTGTTTGCGGACAAAATCCAACAATCACTCAACTTGAAAATTACGATTACGAAGATTTTTGTGGCTTAAAGCAACAAGAAAAAGAAGATGTTGTAGAAGGAATTGAAGCCGTTGAATTAAAACGCAGACTAGACGCAGGAGAAAAAATTACAATTGTTGACGTTCGCGAACCGCACGAAAGAGCAATTACAAAATTCCTTGACGCAATCGTAATTCCAATCGGACAACTCGCACGTAGACAAAATGAGCTTGATATAAACGCACCAACAGTTTTTGTTTGCAAAGAAGGAAAGCGAAGCATTCTTGCGGTTAAAACTTTGCGCGAAGCTGGCTACAAGGGCGAGCTTTACAATTTAAAGGACGGCATTAATAGCTGGGCAAAAAATGTTGACAAAACAATGCCACAGTATTAACCCCGCCGTACAAATAAAACAGACCATTTGGAGGTAAAGAAAAATGGCAGAAGACAACGAAAAAATTGTTGCACTAGGAAAAAAGGCTGCATACAATCTTGCAGATGTAACCAAAACAAGAGCGCAGTACAGCTCGCTCACACCAAAATGGCTTACAAAGCTTTTGGAATTCAAAGGACTTGAAAGTGGAATTTATCGTGTGAATCGCGTAAAAGAAGGCGAAACTCCGCTTGATGTTCTTTGCTCTAGCGAAAAAAAATCAAACATCATTCCGCAGGGCTATGTTGAATATGAAGAAAATCCTCGCGAATACCAACTTGCTTCAATTTCTACAATCATCAATGTGAACACCGCAGTTGCCGACGTTTATTCTTCTCCTTACGATGTTGTAAACGAACAACTTCAACTTGCCATTGACAGTTTGCGCGAACGTCAAGAAAGTCAGCTTATTAACAATGACGATTACGGACTTTTAAAGAACATTGCCGAAAGTCAGCACATTCAGCCAATCCAAGAAAATGGTGCGCCAACACCAGATGACCTTGACGAACTTATCAGCAAAGTGTGGAAAGAACCAAGTTTCTTCTTAGCACATCCTCGCGCAATAGCCGCATTTGAACGCGAATGTACAAAACGCGGTGTTCCTCCAGTAACTGCAAATATTGCAGGCGGAACATTTATTTTGTGGCGCGGAATCCCACTTATTCCAACGAACAAATTGCTTGTTGACGGACTCAAAGAACCAAAAAGTCAGAGTGGAAAAACAAACATTCTTCTTGTTCGCACGGGAGAAGCAAAACGTGGCGTAATCGGACTTTATCAGAAAAATCTACAAAACGAAAAATCACGCGGACTTTCTGTGCGCTTCCGTGGTATTGACGACAAGGGAGTTGCATCTTATTTGCTTTCACTTTATTGTTCTGCCGCAATTCTTTCTGATGATGCCATCGCCGTTCTTGAGGACGTAGAGGTGGGCAACTATGGAAACGACTGATTTTTTCTCAAGCGGATTCGGGAACGCTCTTCCTTCTGAGACCGAACTTGAAAATATTGCAGGCGCATTATTTGGTGAGTTGGGCAATTTGAGCGCGGGAAGTTTTTCTTTTGAACCAGAAATTTGTGCGCAGGGAATAAACGATTTGGTGTCAACAGGAAACACCGCCGTGTTTGACCGTGCCGAACAAAAGTTGAATCAAGGTTTTGAAGAACTTGCGCGTTACGCGGAATCAGGTGAATCTTATGTGCCACAAAAATCAAATTTTGAGCAAACAAGTTATTCGCCCGTAGTTCTTTCTCAAGAAGAAGCGAAGAATTTTACTCCCTCCGCAAACACCGCACAAAATCCCCAAAAAGAATCGGAAAAGCTTTTGCACGATGATTCAAATGTCATTATCGGAACAAAAACGCTTTCTCAAATTCGCGCGGATTTTCCCATTTTAAAGGAAACTATAAACGGACATCCGCTTGTGTGGCTAGACAATGGGGCAACAACTCAGCGTCCCCGCCAAGTGATTGACCGCCTTAGTTATTACTACGAACATGAAAATTCAAATGTTCACCGTGGGGCGCACGAACTTGCAGCTCGCTCCACCGACGCTTATGAAAATGCCCGAAAAATTGTCGCTCAGTTTTTAGGCGCACCAGACAGCGATGGCGTGGTTTTTGTTCGCGGAACAACCGAAGGAATCAACCTTGTGGCAAACGCATTCGTAAAACCGCAATTAAAAGCTGGCGATGAAATTATCGTAAGCTATTTGGAACATCACGCAAACATTGTGCCGTGGCAACTTGTAGCTCAAGAAACTGGCGCGGTGCTAAAAGTGATTCCCGTTGACGAAACTGGGCAGCTAAAACTGGACGCTTACGATTCTTTGTTTAGCCCCCGCACAAAATTTGTAGCCGCAACTCACGTTTCTAATGCGCTTGGAACAATTACGCCCGTTGCAGAACTTGTGGCAATTGCCCATGCACATGGAGTTCGGATTTTGATTGACGGCGCACAAAGCGTAGCTCACATTCCTATAAACCTTGCAGCTCTTGACGCGGATTTTTTTGTCTTTAGCGGACACAAAATTTACGCTCCTACGGGAATTGGAGCAGTTTACGGCAAAAAGGATTTGTGGGAAGCAGCTCGACCATATCACGGCGGCGGAAATATGATTCTTGACGTTACGTTTGAGCGGACAATTTACAATGTTGTTCCAAACAAGTTTGAAGCAGGAACAGGAAGCATAGCTGACGCGGTTGGACTTGGAGAAGCTTTGCAGTATCTTCAGGGAATCGGAATGGAAGCTGTAAATGCGCATGAACACAATCTTCTTGTGTACGCAATGCGAGAAATGCAAAAAATTCCAGGCTTACACCTTGTGGGAAATGCAAAAGATAAAGCAAGCGTTCTTTCGTTTGTACTTGATGGAGTTGATAACGAAGCCGTGGGTGCGCGTCTAAACGAATTAGGCGTTGCCGTTCGCACTGGTCACCATTGCGCACAACCAATTTTGCGACACTTTGGACTAGAAGGAACTGTTCGCCCAACTCTTGCAATTTATAATTCTTACAACGATGTGGATGCCCTTGTTGCAGGGATTCGCACTTTAGTGTAAAAATTGCAAAACCTAAAACGGATTTTTTTCCGCTTTAGGTATGCAGGAGTCGAAACCATCGGCAAGAAGCTCAAAGCCGTAAGGTTTCGACTGCTACCCCATAAAATGAGGCATAGCCTCTTTTCACACTCTCTGGAGGATTTGGGAAAACTTTTGAATAAGCTATAGGTGAAATACTTTTGCGAAAATCTTTTTGCGCAAAAGCTCGATGACCGCGCAGACTGCAAACACGGCGACAATCGAAATTGCGGCATACAGCGGAAAATAGACGGACTGATACTGCACATCGGAAACGTGAAGCA
>CALCEK010000242.1 GCA_937900125.1 uncultured Treponema sp.
TCTATCATCTGCTGGCCGGCGGAAGAGCACATATAGGTGTAGTGGGTGGAGAAGACTACCTCAGGAATTTTCCCGAGCTCTTCCGCAACCTTAGCTACATCGACGGTACCGGCTATATTAGTGCCGCAGTGGCACACGAAAACACCAATTCTTTCCATATACCACTCCTATTTCTTGTATTTTCTGAATGCGCTTACGATTGCCTGCTGCGGCATATCGGCATCAAGAGAGGCAGGCACATCCTCAGGATTAAGATGATACGGCCCCCTCTGGCGCTCAACGTACATGCGCACCGCTTCTATGACCTTTGCCGGCTCAACCTGACGCGGGCAGCGCTCAAGGCAGGCAAAGCAAGAAAGGCATCTGTAAATTGACTTGGACTCCAAGAGCTTTTCAATTTCGCCGTTCTCCACCATCTGCACGAACTGGTGCGGGTGGTATTCCATCTCCTCATAGTTGGGGCAGGTGCCGGAGCATTTGCCGCAGACCATGCAGGTCTTGGTGTTTACGCCGCTTATGGAAAGAATCTCGGCCTTTGCTTCTTCAATTTCGCTCTTAAGCATTTACAGCCTCCTTCTCTACGGCTTCTTTTACGCCCAAAGCTTCTGCGAGAAGCTCCGTAAAGTAGATGACGTCAGGCTGACCTTCCGCCTTGTTTTTGATAAGGTTGTAGCGGCACAAAGGGCATGAGGTTACAAGAAAGTCCGCCCCCATATCCTGGGCGTTGCCAAGAATCTTTTGAGCGCGGACGAGCGGGATGGACTTATCCTCAAACATCGTGTAGGCACCGCAGCATTCGTTTCTCTGCGAATAGATGACGGGAGTGCCGCCGATTGCCTTGATGAAGTCCTCAAGAATCTGCGGATTTTCGGGATCGTCAAACTGAAGGACTTTTCCCGGACGCAGCAAAAGGCATCCGTAGTAGGCGCCGATTTTCTTTCCCTTAAAAGGATTTTTTACTGCGGCCTTTACGTTGTCCCAGCCGACGACGTCACGGAGAACTTCCAAGAAGTGAAGTATCTTTGCTTCTCCGTTGTATTGAATGTCATCCGCTTTCAGATAGTTGTTTACTTTTAAGATGACATTCTGGTCATTCTGCATGTCTGCGTTGACTTGTTTTATTACGTTGTAACAGGCAGAGCAGATTGTTACTAAGTCTTCCCCTGCATCCCGTGCGGCAGCAAGTGCCCTTACTGATGAAAGTTTAGAAGCGATTTCATCTTTGGCAAGAGGATATGTTCCTCCGCAACATTGCCAATCAGGAATCTCTTTAAGAGTGAAGCCTAATGCTTCCGCAGAAGCACGTGCATAAACATCTAACTGTTTAGCTTTGTTTTTTAACGTGCAACCAGGAAAGTATGAATAGGTGATGTGTTCCATTCTTATACATCCTTATAAACAATACTTGTGTACTATAAGAACATAATACACAGCCACAAAATTTTTGTTATTCGTAAAAAAAGCCTAACTCCCCGCTGATTTTTCGGCAAAAAGGAATTAGCCACGTTTCCTATAGACTTTAGCGGAAACAAGATTCCCGCTTTGGTAAGTCCATATTTTAAGCTCCCATGCCCGTTGTTTTACAACAAGCTGGTTCTTAAAACAAAATCCGCTATTCTCCTAACACGGATTTTTACAAGCACAAAGTGCCATTTTTTTGCGCTTGCGTATAAACTTTACAGGGAAATCAAAAAAAGCCTTAGCGATTTTTCCTAACTTCCCTTTATCAAAAACTTTCTATTAATAACTATATCATTTGCTCTGGGTGGAATACTTCGTCAAATTTTTCAGCAGAAAGGAATCCTAGCTGCACACACGCATCTTTGAGCGAAATATTTTTTTCGTATGCTAAGTGAGATGTTTTTGCCGCATTTTCGTATCCAATGTATGGATTTAATGCCGTAACAAGCATAAGTGAATTGTACAAATTAAAGTGCATTTTTTCCTTATTCGCAGTGATTCCTACAGCGCAATTATTGTTAAAACTAACCATAACTTCTGCAAGAAGTCTTACGGATTGAAGAAAATTGTATGCAATAACGGGCATAAATACATTCAATTCAAAGTTTCCTTGACTTGCTGCAACACCAACTGCCACATCATTTCCCATAACTTGTACAGCAACCATTGTCATTGCTTCACATTGAGTTGGATTCACCTTGCCTGGCATAATTGAAGAACCTGGCTCATTTTCTGGAATATGAATTTCGCCGAGTCCATCGCGTGGACCACTCGCCAACCAACGTACATCATTTGCAATTTTCATAAGGTCTGCGGCTAAAGCTTTTAAAGCTCCATGCGCATACACAACCTCGTCTTTGCTAGACAATGCGTGAAATTTGTTTGGTGCTGTAATAAATTCCTTTCCTGTAAGTTCGCTTACTTTTTTTGCCACCAAGGAATCAAATCCCTTAGGTGCATTTAAGCCCGTTCCAACCGCAGTTCCCCCCAAAGCCAACTGCTTTAAATATGGAAGAGAAGATTCAAGCATTTCTTTATCGCGTTCAAGAGAAGTTCTCCAGCCAGAAATTTCTTGGCTAAAAGAAATAGGAACAGCGTCTTGCAAGTGCGTTCTTCCAGACTTTACGATTCCCTCATTGTCCTTTTCAAGTTTTTTTAAAGTGTTTACTAACAAATCAATGGCAGGGAAAAGTTTATCTTCAATTTCAACAGTTGCCGCAATGTGTAAAGCGGTCGGAAATGTATCGTTTGAAGATTGACTCATATTTACATCGTCATTTGGATGGCACAATTTTTTTCCTGCAATTTCATTTGCACGATTTGCAATAACTTCGTTTGTGTTCATATTGCTTTGTGTGCCACTTCCTGTTTGCCAAACAACTAATGGGAAATTTTCATTTAATGCTCCGCTGATAACTTCATCGCAAGCTTTAGTGATGCAATCCTTTTTTTCAGCGGTCATTTTTTCGGGTTTCAATTCATTGTTTGCAAGAGCTGCGGCTTTTTTTAAATAGCCGAATGCTTTTGTAATTTCGCGAGGCATTGTTTCAAGTCCTACGCCAATAAGAAAATTCTCGTGGCTACGCTCTGTTTGTGCGCCCCACAATTTATCTGCGGGAACTTTTACCTCGCCCATTGAATCATGTTCGATTCTGTAGTTTTCCATCAATTTCTCCAATTACATTGTAAAATCAAGCTGATTTATAACTTCTTTTAAGCAGTCTGCGCTATGTTTTAAAGATTCAATTTCTTCGGGCATTAAAGGAGCAACAAGTCTTCCAGTAATTCCTTTTCGTCCAATAACGGCTGGAATACTCAAACAAACATCGTTAATTCCGTACTCACCCGTAAGCATTGTTGAAATCGTTAAAACAGAATCAGTGTCATACGTTAAAGCTTCGCACAAGTGAGCCGTTGTTACACCGATTGCATAATTTGTTGCTTTTTTTGCCTTGATGATAATTCCGCCTGATTTTCTAATGTAATCTTCTACATCTCCCTTGTTGAATGAAGGAAGTTTTCCACCTTCAAAGGCTGTCGCGTACTTATCAACAGGAATAGAACCGATATTTGCGAGTGACCACGGCACAAAAGAAGAATCTCCGTGTTCACCAAAAACATAGCCGTGTACATTTTCTTGGGCAACTTTGTAAGTTTCTGCAATGCGCGCCCTAAAACGAGCGGTGTCAAGCATTGTTCCAGTTCCAAAAATGTGATTTTCTGGGATTCCTGAATATTTGATAAATTGGTAGGTTAAAATGTCAACAGGATTTGCAACAATAACATATAGCGCATTTGGAGCGGCCTTTGTTATTTCTGGGATAATTGATTTTGTAATGTTCACATTTGTTTGTGCAAGGTCAAGACGTGATTGTCCTGGCTTTCGGGCAACTCCTGAAGTTAAAACAACAATGTCAGAATCCTTTGCGTCTTCGTAACTGCCATCGTGTACATAAACAGGCCCAACAAATGGAGTTCCTTGGCGAATGTCCATTGCTTCACCCATTGCACGATCTTTATCTATATCAATTAACAAAATTTCTGAAGCAAGTGATTTTAATGTAAGAGCAAATGCAACAGTTGAACCAACCGTTCCTGCTCCAATAATAGTAATTTTGTTTGTGTTAGCCATTTTTCTGTTATTCTCCTCTATTGTGGGTACAGCCATTTTTTTTTGAGTCAAAACAGAGAACGCCATATTCTCTGCAAATATGCCAACGGCATTCAATAATACATTATAAACCTGTTTTTTTTAAATGTTAAGCGAAAATTTAAAATTTACGATTTAAAAATGCTCAAAAATTCATTTTTTTTTATTTTCTGTGAAAAATAACACATAATGACAAATATTTGCTTTTTGACGTTCAAATCGAGTTTAGAACTTTTTCAATAAACTTTGAAAATTTTTCTTGTATTGTGAATTTTTTCACAGATGCTTGTTTTTTTCATTTTAAAGGGGTAGTATCGGTGTATGGATAGCCGCGAACGTTTTTCCCAATCAGTTATCGACGCAATGAAAAAAGATGTAATGGATTCTTCGGGAAATGAAGTTTTTTGGTCGGGAACAATAGATTCAAAGGGAATTGTTGTAAAAGTTGTCGTTGGCTCTCGCGGAAATGAACATTCTGTTGTTGTAAATGGCAACGTTGCGCGTGAAGGGCAGGTTTTGATTCACAATCATCCTAGCGGTATTTTAGAACCTAGCGGGGCTGATTTAAATGTCGCTTCTTCTTCAAGCGAAAATGCACTCGGCTTTTATATAGTGGATAATGAAATAAGCCGAGTTTATGTTGTAGTTGAGCCGATAAAACCAAAAGTCATTATCCCCCTTGATGAAGAAAAAATTTCTTTTTTGCTTTCAAAAAATGGAATTCTTGCAAAACAAAATGCCTTGTTTGAAGAGCGACCTTCTCAAATTCAACTTGTTAAAAATATCGCAAAAACTTTTAACGATTCCAAAATTGGTGTTTTTGAAGCGGGAACGGGGGTTGGAAAAAGTTTTGCCTACCTGCTTCCTGCAATGGAATGGGCTTCTACAAACAAAGAGCGCGTTGTAATTTCAACAGGAACAATCAATCTTCAGCAACAACTTATGGAAAAGGACATTCCAGCGGCGGTGCGGATTTTGGGCAAAAACGTAAAATCCATTCTTTTAAAAGGGCGACAAAATTATTTGTGTTTGCGCCGACTTGAAGACGCACTTTTAGAAAAAGATTTGTTTGACGAAGAAAATGCGGTTCTTTCGGACATTCAAGTTTGGTCAAAAACAACTGCAACGGGAAGCATTAGCGATTTGTCTTTTTTTCCGCAAGATTCCGTTTGGTCGCGCGTAAATAGCGAAAGCGATGCTTGTTTTGGAATGAGGTGTCCATTTAGAGAAAAATGTTTTGTGATGAAAGTGCGAAAAGAAGCAAGTGACGCACAAATTTTAGTCGTAAATCACCATTTGCTTTTTGCGGACATTGAAAGTCGAATGAATGGGGCGGGCTATGAAGATGTGGCAGTTCTTCCGCCATACAAACATATTGTATTTGATGAAGCGCACGGAATTGAAGATAGTGCAACAAGTTTTTTTAGCGAAAGCATTACGCGCTTTAAGCTTTTAAAATCCCTAAATATGCTTTACAGAAAAAAACGCGGAAGTGTAGCGGGATTTTTGCTTCAAGCGTCCGTTTTAATTTCTACCGAGGATTTTTTGCTACGCGCTGCCTCTGAAATTCAAAATGTAAAAGAGTGCATTTTTTCCCTTGATTCTAGCGCGGAAAATGCTTTGTCTGATTCTAGCACGGCACGCATTAGCGAAAAAAATGCTTCGGCTTTTGCGGACGTTTTTTCTTGTCTTGTTTCGTTAAAACGCGCTTTGGGAAAATTGACTTCATTTGTTCGGGAAGCTTTTGAAAATATTTCTGACGATGACAAAGATATGCCCTGCGTTTGGGAGACAAAATCTGTTTTGCGCCGATTAGAAGACGCGGCAATTTTGTGCGGAAAATTTTCCGAATGGAATGAACATGAAGACACCGTATGTTGGCTTCAAAGCGTAAAAATTTCGGCAAAACATAAAGGCGATTCTGATTCTCAATATGTGCAGTTTTCGCTTACACCGCTTGACATAGCTCCTCTTATGAACAATGGCGTTTTTGAGCAGATGAATTCTGTTGTTTGCACAAGCGCAACTTTAAAAACGGGACGGGATTTTTCGTTTTGGATTCGGAGAGTTGGAATTTCTTTTGCCGAAAAAGAGCGGGTGTTAGAAAAGGAATTCGATTCGCCTTTTTTGTACAAAGAACACGTGCTTTTTGCCGTTCCAAATGATGCTCCTTTTCCTGACAATCAAATTTTTCAGAGTTATATAGAAGAAACTCTCCCAAAATTGATTTTAGCCTCTGGCGGAAAAACGCTCGTTCTTTTTACCTCTTATGATAGTTTGCGCCACGCATATTCTTCCGCCCGCGCAATATTGCAAGAAAATGGAATTACCATTTTAAAACAAGGCAGTGACGACCGTTTTAAGCTCCTTGAAAACTTTAAAAATGACAGAGAAAGTGTGCTTTTTGCAACAGATAGTTTTTGGGAAGGCGTGGACGTTCCAGGCGATAGTTTAAGTCAAGTTATAATTGTAAAATTGCCCTTTGCTGTTCCAAACGACCCAGTTTTTGCGGCTCGTAGCGAGGCTGTAGAAAAACGTGGCGGTTCATCGTTTATGGAATTAAGTGTTCCCCAAGCGGTTATAAAGTTTCGGCAAGGATTTGGGCGTTTAATCCGAAGGGGCGATGACCGTGGAATTATTGTGGTGTTAGACAGAAGAATCGTAGAAAAATCTTACGGAAAACAATTTACAGAAAGCGTTCCAAAAACATTCCGTATGTATAATCCGCTAAATCAAATTATCCAAGAAATTCCTCGGTTTTTGAACAAAAAGTAATTGATTCAAATTTGTGTTTAGTGAGCTTTAGAGTTTTCGGGGTGTGCGATGGATTCGGTATAAAAAATTACCTAGATTTTTTAAATGCTCTGTGCTATACTAAATGCTATGCTTAGTATACTAACTGTGTTGGTTTTAGCGATGGCTCTTGCTTTTCCAACTATTATGATAACAATAACGTATCCATTCAGCAAAAAATGTGCATTGTATTGGTCAAATTATATAACAAAACATTCTTCACGAGTTTTTTTTGCTATTTTAAAAGTTATGCGTAATTTTGAGTTTAAGGGAGATAAAGTTAGCAAAAATCAGCTCCCCGAACAATTTCTTATCATTTCAAATCACCAAAGTTTGATGGATATTGTTGCCTATCTTGCCTTTTTTAATGAAAAGGAAGTGCGTTTTGTTGCAAAAGATACGCTAAACAAGGTTCCAATGGTGGGCAAAATGTTAAAAAGTCAAGGTCATTGTATGATTCCTCGCCGTGGTGGAGCTGGAGTTGCGATGCGGTCGTTAGAAAAGTTTGGAAAACAAGTTTTACAAAAAAATCAAATTCCTGTTATTTTTCCAGAAGGAACTAGAAGCAAAAGTGGCAAACTTGGACAATTTTATTCGGCAGGCTTTAGGCGACTTGAAGAAACTGTGCGCTTGCCTGTTGCCGTTTGTGCATTAGACGGCGGTTGGAGACTTTCTGATGTAAAACGGATTATGGCGAATCTAAAAAAAGGTGCGTATTACGTAAAAGTTCTTAAAGTGTACGATGCGCCATTGAATCGCGAAGAGGAGAAAAAAATTCTTGAAGAAGCTCCAATTTTGATTCAAAAACAGCTAGATGAATGGCGTTCTTGACATTTTAAATAAAAATACTATATATTAGACCTATTCGGAAACCTATGTTTCCTATAAAAGTTGCTTGAAAAATACCGCAGATGTAAGTTTTTCGAGTAAGCCTAAATTTTTTAGGGATTTTCTTAAAAGGAAACTTGAAAAAATGTAGCGGCTTGTTACACTTTTCGATGACCTAAATATCGATTTTATGGAGGATTAGTATGGCTGGAGCTAGTAAAAACTCTCGTACTACAGTTGCAACTCAGAAATTCATTTGCCCTGATTGTGGTGGCGAAATTGTGATGAAAACTATGTTTGAAAACGGTAGACTTAGAAATCTTGCAGAATGTCAGAAATGCAAGCGCACAGAGAGAAGACCTAAGGATTTTAAATAAGTAATCACAAAACATAGCAAATGTCGCAGAATGGTATCTCTAAAAGTTCAGTATTTAATGGCTTTTTAGAGAGCCTTTTTGTATTTTAAATCATTAGACCTGTTCGGGAATCCTGTTTCTGCTCAAGGTCAACGAGTCTAAAAACGCTAAAATAGCGCGGTTTTAAACATCGCCTTTCAAAGTAACTTGTTTTGAAACTGTTTTGGTAACGCGGTTTCCAGTCAGCTTCCGAACAGGTTTATTTTAGTCTTACAAACAAAACTTTCTCTTTTTTCACAAATTACATGGACTTAGAGCGCACAGCAAAAGTTTGTGTGGTTTATTATGCGCTTTTAAGAGTCTGTTTAGTATGTCATTCAGCTCCCCCGCAAAGTGTGAAAATTCTAGCGATTCCCATATTCTATTCATTTATACGAGATTTGTTTTGCTATGCTTGACTAACATCGCGTATTTTTATAATATAGAACAAGTTTTTATTTGGGGGTAGTCCTTTGTCAGTAAAAAAATCTTCTGCAGAAAAGAAACATGCCCAGAGCGAAGTGCGCCGTTTGCGCAATAAGGCTGTCAAATCTGAATGTCACACAAGTGCAAAAAAATTCGTTGATGCCGTTCAGAAAAAAGACCAGACTCTTGCTTTGGAAAAGTTGCGTGAATTGCAATCAGTGCTTGACAATGCAAAACGTAAAGGTGTTTTAAAAGCGAACACAGCGGCTCGCAAAAAGAGTCGTATGGCAAAACTTTACAATAAAACCTTTGCCGCGCCTGCTGCTGCAAACTAAGGTAATGGGTGCTGCCTTGTAAGCGGCATCCTTTTATCTTGCATTATCAAATTTGCGTTGGAGTGGGGGAATGTCTAGTAAGAAAGTTACTAAATACGATTTAGTCGAAGCTGTTTACCAAAATACAAAATGTGAAAAACGTGTTGTTCAAAATGTAGTTGAAGAAATCCTTGAACAAATAAAAGAATCTCTAAAAGATGGAAATACTATTGAACTTCGTGGTTTTGGAACTTTTGAGCCTCGCTTAAGAAAAGGGCGTTCTCGCGCTCGCAATCCCAAAACGGGTGAATTGCTTTCTGTTGCACCCCATTATGTTGCAGCTTTTAGGTCTGGTCAAGAATTAAAAAAAGCACTTTGGGATTTACCTGTGGAGAATACGGAACAGGAATAAGTGCGTTTTTGTACAAATATTTTCCTAACGCTTTTAGCTTCTTTTTTATTCTCTTTAGCGCATCCAAATTTTCTCTTTGAAAATGGGGTGGCTTTTTTTGGTTTTATTGCACTTTTTCCGCTTTATATAGTCTTAAAACGTGCAACGCCAAAAAATGCTTGGCTTTTTGGTGCGATTTTTGGCGGAATTTCTTACGGATTGTTTTGTTATTGGCTTACCGCTTATCATCCGTATACTATTTATATTGCGGTATTTTCTTATGCACTGATTCTTGCACTTTTATTTGAGATTTTGGAATTTGAATTTTTATTATTCGAAAAAATTGAGTGTAAATCAGATTTTTTTAGCATTTTACTTTTGTCGCTCACATGGACAAGCTATGAATTCTTAAAAACAAAGGGATTTTTAGGCTTTTCCTATGGAATCCTTGCATATTCACAATGGAAATCGAATCTTTTTTTGCAATCAGCGAGTTGGGGTGGCGTTTGGCCACTTTCATTTTTTTGCGCATTTACTTCGTTTTCATTCGGGAATTTTGTTTTTACCAAAAAACCGATATTGTTCGTTAAAAAAAATCATATTTTGTTAACATTTTGGGCATTTTGCTTTCTTTTTTTGCTTGTTTCAGGAAAAATTCTTCTATTAAAACATTCAAATCAAAGTTCACAAACTGTTTCTGTAATTTGTGTGCAAAACAACACGGATTCTCACAAGTACGATTTTGAAATCTACAAGCGCGACATTTCAATCCTAAAATCGCTTTCAAAAAAGGGGTTAGAAGCGCATCCAAATGCAGATTTGGTTGTTTGGCCAGAAACAGCGGTTGTTCCCCCAATCATAGAAAATTATAATTCCAAAAGAGATTTTGACCGCTATCAAATGGTTTTAGATATTTTGCGTTTTTTTTCAGAAAATGATTCAGCATTTGTTGTGGGAAATCAGCACACCGAAAAAGACGGCGATTTTAATTCTGCACTTGTTTTTGATTCGTATGGAAAAAATCCTTTTCCTCCAGAGCCAAAACGGTATTCTAAAATCCATTTAGTACCATTTTCAGAATATTTCCCATATAGAAAACAGCTGGCGGGAGAGGTGAAGAGCTTCTCCCGCCAGCTGTTTTTCAGATTACAGTCATCCGTTCCCGGTCAGTGAAAATGAGAAGATGGTTACAGCCTGGCAAAGGCCAGCGGCAGG
>CALCEK010000243.1 GCA_937900125.1 uncultured Treponema sp.
GGTAGTCTTGGAGTAAGATTATCTGTTTACCTGATTCCGGCAGTCCCTTTTCGACACATTCAAAAGCATATTATTTTTGCTAATCGATTTCCAAGTGATTTTTAGCGTGATTGTACCTTTGTTTGTGTACTTAACGGCGTTTGTTAAAAGATTCAAAATGCACTGTTTTAAACGGATTTCATCCCCAAACAAAGTGTTGGGAATTGTTTTGTCAATTTGAACGTCAAATTCCAATTCTTTTTCTTTTGCCTTCGGCAGAATCATACTAACAAGGTCATTTATTGCAGAATCAAGGCAATATTCAGCGCAAATAATTTGCAATTTGTTCGCCTCAATTTTGGAATAATCAAGAATGTCGTTTACAAGGGACAAAAGTGTGCGCCCCGCAATTTTTACGGAAGAAGCGTAATCTAAAATTTGATTTTCGCTTGTTTCGCGCATAATCATTTCGTTTAAGCCCAAAATTGCATTTATGGGGGTGCGAATTTCGTGCGACATATTTGCTATAAATGACGATTTTGCCTCGTTTCGCACTTTTTCAATGGAAAGTGCCATGTCAAGCTCGCGGGACTTCATTTCCATATAACGAATTTGATTGTAACGGCTTAAATCCCCCAAAACAACACCAAGAGAAGCAAAAATTGTGCAATTTATTACGTCCATGTAAAAAAATTGTCGCGGTTTAAAAACAAAAGAAACAATCAGGGCAGAAACGCAAACAGTAAAATTTGTTAAAACATTCTTAATTCGTGTGTCTAACAACAAAAGCGGGTGTAAAAGCAAAAATCCCAACGTTATTGTGTAAGGAATTGTGACTACACTAAAAAGATTCAATATAATTCCGAAAGTTTGCATAAGTATCAAAAAAATATACAAAAAAACAGTGGAATGTTTTTCGGCAAATTCCTTGGAAAATCCCGACAAAATGTGAAAAATCAGCGTTATGCCAAAAAAACTCAAAAATAGGACACGGAATTTATTTGAATAAACTACTTTTAAAAGTGGAATAAATGAAAGAATCGAAAGGATAAAAAAAACACACATTGCAACAAGCGCAAAGCAAACAAATGTATTGTAATTATACGAATTTACAATTTGTGCGTTTTCTTTAAATAATTTTTTGCATCCATCTGAAACTTTAGAAAACCAATCTACTATTTTCATAAACCTATATAACAGTTTAACACAAAAAAGCAAATTTTCACAAGTACACGAATCACCTAAAATCCCCCGAATGTACGCAAAAACGATGAACACTGTACGCAAAACGCTGACAGTGGCGACATACTTTCTAACATCTTAAAAGAGGGAAAGCTATAAGGAAACCTCTAAAAATTAAGGACTCCTAACCCTCCCTCATTATATCATTTATGCTTTTTTATCCTCAACTTTTTGAATCATGCCCATAATCTTCTTTTCATTGAAGCATGACATAATTAGCCCACCGATAATGCAGCATACGGCCGCCACAAGTGCGACGACACGATAGCCGAGTGGAGTTCCAGCAGCTGCCTGCTCTGCACCTGTGACAGTTTTTGCCGCACCGATAGTAGCAAGCGAGGTAAAGAGGAGCATCGCCAAAGACTGCCCAAGTTTCATAGAGAATGTACGTGCCGCATAGAACATACCGCTCCTTGACTCGCCTGTAACAACCTCATCGGAAAGTGCTATGTCAGCGACAATTGTCTGTGGGATGATACCGAAAATCGCCTGTGGGAACGAACCAAGCACGACGATAATAGCCGCTTGAACATACACTGGAATAAATCCGAGTTTTTCACCAGAAAGGGCGGTAAAACCGAATGTGAGTACAAAGCCGATGAACGCTGTTATAAGGAGTTTTTTCTTTCCCCATCGTGCAGTCATTTTTGTTACAAACGGATAGTATGCAAGAGAGAGAATTGTAAGCCCGCCCATCATTACGGTGGTCATGCTCTCTGGAAGCTGCAAAAGGCTTGTTACAAAGAATGGAAGTCCCGTCTGGAACATCGCGAGGCCAAAAAAGTAGATAATGTCTTGACCGACAAAAATCCTAAAATCCTTGTTTTTAAAAGTCTTTCCGAGTGAAGAGAACATATCGGAGCTAGAAGGCTGTGCCTCGCAGTAATCTTTTTCATTGATTCCGAAAGCAGGAACAAGCATAAATATGGTGGCAAGGGCTGCAAGTATTGCAAAAGTGACTCTCATAGCGAGGATTCGCTCCATACCAAGATTTATCAAGAATCCCCAGATAACTGGAGCTGTATACCCTACACAAGTTCCTACAATAAACGTAAGAGAAATGCACATAGAAAGCTTGAGTTTTTCTTCCTGATTGTGAGGAAGCTCCGCAAGAAGCGATGTATAAGGGGTGCAATAGCAAGTGATAAGGAAATAATATGCAAGAACTGTAACAAATAGCCATACAGTATTGACTGAGCTAATTGCACGTACTGGCGCACAGAACACAAGGACGAACACAAGACCTAGCGGAATCGCCGCCCAGCGCATAAAAGGAATCCTACGTCCCAACTTGCTTTTACAATTATCAGACCAGTTTCCAACTAATGGGTCAGTAATGGCATCGAACACACGCCCCACGGCAGTAACAAGCCCTATGATTGTTAGGACACCGAGAACAACACGCCCCGACGGTATAAGCGAAATCATACCCGAATCGATTGCCTCTTGGTTCGGTTGATAAAAATAAACAAGCCATGAGCCAATCAGCCCGCTGACAATAGACCAACCGAGCTGCCCTATTGCATAGCACCACATCTTTCCTTTTGTTAAAGACTTCATTTTTCCCTCCTTATTTAAGGAACAACCAACGCTTTGCGTTAGCTTTTTTGTAGCGAATTTAAGATTATATTTATAAGTAATTCCACTTGACGTATAGCGGAAACTTCTAAATCCATATAAAGCATTTCTCCAGAAAGCGAAAGTTTTTGCGCAAGGCTGAACAGAGAATGCATCATTGTAAAATACAACTCATTATTTGTTGCTCCATCAATGCAAGGTTTTAGCACGATTGAACCATCATTTTCCCCTTTTTCTAAAGCTTTAACAACAACAGTACGCATTACAGAAATTGTATTTTCGTAGCCAATAAGCTTTTCGGGAGTCAATTTTTCTCGCTTCACAAAAGAGTCAAAATGGTAAACAAACCTAAAAAAACTTTCTTGCGTAACAAGAGCTTCTAAAAAAACTTCAAGCAACGTTTTTACCTGCTCAAAGCCCGAAAGAGAATCATATTCAGGGGAAGAAAAATTTTCCCTAAAAAGGTCCTCTTCCATTTTCCAAGCGTAAACTGCTGTTTCTATAGCAAGTTCTTCTTTTGTTGAAAAATATCTGTACAAAGAAGCAACGCCAATTTCCGCTTGCGTTGCAATCTCGTTCATAGAGATTCCCTCAATATTCCGCTCCGAAAAAAGCCCAAAGGAACATTCAACAATATGCTGAATTCTCGACTTTTTTTGGTCTTCCCGCTCAAGTTTTCGGCGTTCAGCGGCCGGCATACGCATATTTTGATTCCTTTCCATCTAACCCCGTCATTCCTGTTGCAAGTTCCACCGCATGATATGCTCCATTGTAGATTCCTGCTTTTTTTGCTGCGATTATGGCATTATTCATATTTACAAGCAAATCTGGTGTTTTTATAAATTGGCGAATCATAGCTTCCGCATATTCAAGGTTTGGACATTCTGGAGTTCCGTCTCCAATTTCTGCGCTGCGAATTGCACCCCATTTTTCGTGTCCGCCAACATGCTGAATCATCAATTTAGGAACAGGATAAAATGCTAACTCAGAAGGTTTTGTCATTATAACATCACAAGCGCGCATTAAAATATTTGTTGCATAAACAGCCGCAAAAATATCCTTGTGACAGAACACATGAAGCCCTTTGCTTTCTTCTCCAGAGCAATTTTTGTCCGCCAAAGCATTTTTTGCAAATTCGGAAGTATTTTTCCATGAATCAAAATGGAGTTTTGCAAGATTTTCAATTCCAGGAATTTTTTGTTTAAACAAATCCCATACATTTGCATAGTCACCAATATTCAAGTACAAAGTTGCTTTTCCTTCTTTTATATATGGAACTAAAGTGCGAATCAAACCTGCAAAATAATCGCCTTGACTTCCCGCCCCACCGATAGAAAGCAAATAGCGAATCGGTTTTCCGTTTGTCAATCTATCAATTCTAGCGGCACAATCGGATTCAATATTTTGTACAAATTCGTCATCAATGTATTGACCAATATATGCAATATCATCTTTTCCCATAGGATTTAGGACATTTTCTTTATCAAAGCCACAAAGCGTTCTATATCCAAAATAGGCATTTGGAGTTTGCACCGTGTGGAGTGCGCCTTCGCTCAAATGGAGTGCCATAGGCCAATTGTCTGGGATTGCGTTTACAACGTGCGTCATTCCTGCGTGAATTGCGGCTTGACTCGGCCAAACATGAGTTGCAATGTACGGAGTTTCTTTTGGAATATCGTGAAAAAGCGGAACCATAAGTTCAGCATTTTTTTGGTCGCCCGTGTTATAAGTAATTTGTTTAAAACCTGTGTAATTTAATGGCTCCCACACCAATTTGTTAAACAATTTTGACTTTTGGGAAATTCGGCTTGCTAACGAATAGGCATCATTTTGTCCACCGATAATTTTTGTGCAAGTTGTTTCTGGGAAAGAATTTAAGTCAAGCCAAAGCGGAGTGTAACCCATTGCGTGAGCCGCGCTTGCCATTGCCATTGAGATTCTATAATGACCAAATCCCATTCGGATATTTCCGATTATAATTGGTTTTTCGGGCAAAGATCCCAGCGGTTCTTTTGACAATTTTAAAACTTTAACGCCCATAATCGGTGTTAAAACTTCATTTTCAACTGCAACAAGGTGATATTCTGTATTGCGGTCATCGCCATATTTTTTTAGGAATTTTTGCTGATTTTTTGCCGCTTTTTTGATGAATTTTTGCGGAATCTGATTTCCAAAGATAAGTGAACTTTTGTCTTGCATAGTTTTTGCTCCTTTATTTTAAGTTTATGGGCAGCTCTAAAAAATTATCTAAAACGAGTTTTTCGAGATGCCCTTTACCTGATAAATCGAAATTGAATGGCTTTCTGCAGTGTAAATTTCATCTACAGAAACACAATGTTCTATAAGTGGAACAAGAGTTCCTTCCGTTTTTTTAAGGGATTCAAGCAATTCTTTTTTCGTAAGAGTAAATGGTTTTTCGGACAAATTTATAATACCGCACCATTGTTTGTCCCGAGAAAAAATTATAAATTCTTTTGCGCCCCGATTTTCCAATCCAAACTCAACGCCATCTAGTTGTTTGTATAGCGAAAATATTTTTTTTGTAAACGCACCGTCCGTTTCCTCACTAAAAGAAAGCAAATCATCAGAGTGCATAATTTGACTTGCAAAAAGGTAGTTTACAAGGGCAACAAGTTCCTTTTCTGTGTCAGAAAGCGAAATATTTTCGTATCGCATAAAAATAACATCGGGGTCATTTATAAAAATGCTCTGATTCCAAAATGCGTGTCCTAAAGTGCTCAACATATTTACAATCGCCCCAGGTCGCGCAGGAAAATTGATTTTTGCAAGAAGTGGCGTATCCCAATCTTCTTTTGTGTCAGGTCCAATTCGGCTGAGTGGCAAAATTGTAAAGGAACTTTCAAGCGGAAGTCCGCAACCTAAATAGGCAACCCGCTCGCCATGATTATTTGTTTTGCGCGAAGTTACAACTTTTAAGGCTCTATCGTACCATTCGTATGCCGCACCCCCATTTGCAAAAGAACCATAAATCATTCCCGCAAACAAAAAATCCAGTTTTACGTACCTAAAGCCCCACTCGTTTACAACTTTTTCCATAAGAGAATCTAAGTAAGAAAGAACATCATCGCGGCTTAAATCAAGGCAAAAATACGAATACGGAAAACTTGGTTGTTCCTTTCCCCATTTTGCACCCCACAAAAAATTCATTCCCGCAGCAATGGGCTTTCCTTTTTTGTCTTTTAAAATCCAATCGCAGTGATTTTTGGCAAAATCGCTTCTCCAGTCAACAATAAATGGTGCAATCCACAAGCCTGGAATGTAGCCCGAAGAGCTAATTGACTTTGCCAAAGCCGTCATTCCTTCTGGAAAACGCTCTTTTAAAACGTCCCAGTCTCCGAGTGCTTGTTCCCAGCCGTCATCAACTTGGAAAACCGTAGGGAGTTTTTTGTCCATAAAAAACAATTTAATAATATTTTCAGTTTTTCCAAGTGAAATTAAATCCTCTTGTATGAGTTTTGCATTGATATTTGCATAATGATTGTACCAAGATTCCCAACCGCCAGAACGAAAATTGGAATCTGGCGCGGACAAAAATCTAAGGTAGTCAAAACGGCTTGATTCAAGTCCGCCAAAAATGCAAGAAATCGCATCTTTTAGTGCAAAATACGAAGAACAGGAGAAAATGCAAAGCCGCGCAACCAATTCATCAGTTTTCCATTCTTTTCCATCAGAATACACGTAACAGGATATTTTGCGTTTTTTTCGGTCAACACAAAATCTCACTGGGGGAACTGGGGCTTCTTCACTAACATTAGCTGCAGAAGCTAAAACCAAATATTTTTTTCCCCATCGAAGATAAATGATAAACTCGCCCTCTAAACCGCTATTTTTTCTCGTTTTTCCAGGAAAAGCGATGTAATGTTTCCATTGCGGAACAAGTGGCGTGTAAGGCGGAAGTTTTTCTCCCTCCGCCAACTCTCCGCCGTAGCCCCAAGACTGCCAGCCACCAGCGTAAAAGGCAAAATCTCCCGAACAATGAAGAGCTGTTTTTTGCAAAAGTTCATCTATTGAAAAAAGCGCAAAAAGTCGATTTTCTGAATCTGGAAAAGAAGGATTTGCCCCATTGTAGCGAAAATCTTTTTGCAAAATTGTACTGCAATCATCTAAGGCGAGTTCCTTTTCAGTTTCTTCTATATAAATGTCTTGAACTTCTTGCGTCATAATGTTTCCCAAAAAAATAGGCTATTTCATAATGATAGATACACTATCAAATTGATACATTCAGTATCTCACTGATTTAACAAGATGTCAAGCATTTTTAATTTTTTTCTCAAATTTTTATATTCCGTCATTTTGAACACACTTTCTCCGTCGTGTTGAGCAATAGGCGTTGCCAGGCGTTGCCAGGCGTTGCCAGGCGTTGCCAGGCGTTGCCGCGCGTTGCCAGGCTTTGCTAGGGCGTTGCCATCTGAATGATATGCTCAAATGCAAAATTTCTTGTCTATTTGCAAAAAAGCATTTATAATAGAAGAATGAGTGACAAACTGTACAGCGAAATCGTAAAAAATCAAAACGTGGCAAAAGCGCAAGAAGAAAATCTTACCGAAATAACGTGGCTTGTTTTTATGGCTGGACAGGAATATTTTGCAATTGATTCTAATCTTGTTCGGGAAATTTTGCGCAATAATGAAATTTACCAGATTCCGTTTGCGCCATCTTACGTCAATGGGATTTTAAATTGTTACGGAACGCCCTATGCCGTTATTGACATTGAAAAATTCTTAAATGGTAACAATTCAGAATCAAAAAAGAAAAACAAACTCTTCCTTATTTTAAAGGACAAAAGCAATCTTTCTTTGCAAATAAACGAAATTCAGGAATTTCACACGCGGCGCGATGTTTCGTTTCATTCGCTTGCCGACACAAAAGATTCTCCGTTTTTTACAGGTACGGTTTCTTTTAAGGGGCTTGTCGCTCCAATTTTGAATGCCGATGCGATTATTGAAAAAATAGGACTTGACCTTGAAAACGGCTGAGTGGTTCATCTGCCTTTCATACGGCAAAACAGAATTGTTAATTCCGCAAGAAAGAATAGCAGCAAGTTCTTATATAGAAAGTAATTCCGCAGATTCTCTTTTAGGCGATTTTGACTTTGGAAAGTCCGAAAATGAAATCATTGTGGAAGATTTTTTAGGAAGAATAAACTCTAATGCGCAAAAAAAGCGAGAAATCACAAGCCTTATTACAACTCCAGCGGAAAACGGAAATACGCTTGTGCTAAAAACCTCACTTGTTCCAAAAGTGTGCAAAATTGAACTTTCCACACTAAAAATTTGGGGCGGAAAAATCGGAGAAGCTCTTTACAAGCGGGGGCTGATTGCAAGTCGTTTTTATGAAGGGAAAGCCCAACTTGTAATTGACATAGATAATTTTTTTAAGGCAGGTAGTCGGCATGATTAAAACCCTCATTGTAGATGATTCGGCGATTGTGTGCGCAATGTTAAAACAAGTTATGCAAAGCGATGGCAGATTCACTGTGGTGGGAACAGCGGAAAATGGTGAAAAAGCTATAGCAAAAAATCGCGAGCTTGAACCTGATATTATTGTTATGGACATAAATATGCCAATTATGGACGGTCTTACTGCAACTGAAGCAATAATGAAAGAATCGAATCCCATTATTGTGATTTTTTCTACCGAAGATTCAGCTAAAGTTTCGTACCGTTGCATTGAAGTTGGTGCGCTTGACATTGTTCGTAAGCCTGATTTTGCAAGTATGTCTTCAGAAGAATTGAGTCATTTTTGCGACAAATTAGCCCTTATTGCCTCTTTTCCGCACAATAAACGAAAATCAAAAGCAAAAGGGGTTCATTCTACAAAAATGCCATCACAGGCACACCGCGATTTAAGTTTAATTCAAGAAACAAAGAAAGAAGTCGTCAAAGAAAAAAGACGCTACAAGGTACTTTTAATCGGTTCTTCTACGGGCGGACCTTCTGCGGTGCAAACTGTGTTGCGCGGTTTAGGTAGCGATTTTCCCCTTCCAATTTTAATTACCCAACACATCGATTCCCAGTTTGACGCTCAATTTGCCGAATGGCTTAATTCAACGGTTGATTTGCCAGTAAAACTTGCAAGCGATGGAGAAATTCCTAAAGCGGGTCAAGTGTATATTGCTCCCGCAAATGTGCATTTAATAGTGGTTTCGGGCGGAAAAAAAGCTCCGTTCATTTTAAGTTTAAATCAAGATATGCCTGTGAATTTTTTGCGACCTGCGGTTGACAAATTATTTTTAAGTGCAGCAAATCTGCTAGGCTCTTCAACGCTTGCCATTTTGCTTACGGGAATGGGACGAGATGGCGCAAACGGTTGCAAAGAAATTGTAAACGTCGGGGGAACAACAATTTGCGAGTCAGAAAAAACCTGCATTGTATTCGGAATGCCAAAAGCCGCCATAGATTGCGGAGGTGCAAGTTTTGTTTTTCCACTTGAGCAAATCCCGCAAGAAGTAAAAAAGCTAATTTAAGAGGAAATCTCTGAAAAAGCGATGTTTTATTGCAAAGCAAGTTGCAAACTCGCAAGCACTCTCTAGAAGTACATGACAGTGGATTTTTAGCGATGCCCAAGATTTAAACCGAAATAATAGACCTGTTCTGAAACTGAAGTTTCCGAACAGTTTTAATAGACTAATGGGATTTTTGGGGTTATAATATTATTTTGTGGCTGAAATTACTGATTTTTTTGAGCGGCAAATTTTTAATCTCGTAGAAGAAGAAACGGGTATTATTATATCCGCGTTTC